>DAIOEI010000041.1:0-10426 GCA_036746335.1 Hydrogenophaga sp.
AATGCAAGACCAACCTGCCGGGCGTCTGGGCGGTGGGCGACGTGGTGCGTGGCCCCATGCTGGCACACAAGGCGGAAGAAGAGGGCGTGGCCGTGGCCGAGCGCATCGCCGGCCAGCACGGGCACGTCAACTTCAACACCATCCCCTGGGTGATTTACACCAGCCCGGAAATCGCCTGGGTTGGCGAGACCGAGCAGCAACTCAAGGCGCGTGGCGCCGCTTACAAGGCTGGTACTTTCCCGTTCCTGGCCAACGGCCGCGCACGGGCGCTGGGCGACACGACCGGCATGGTCAAGTTCCTGGCCGACGCGACCACCGACGAAATCCTGGGCGTGCACATCGTGGGTCCGATGGCTTCCGAGCTGATCTCAGAAGCCGTGGTGGCCATGGAGTTCAAGGCCAGCGCCGAGGACATTGCCCGCATCTGCCACGCACACCCGTCGCTGTCGGAGGCGACCAAAGAAGCCGCTTTGGCGGTGGACAAGCGCACGCTGAACTTCTGACCGGGGTCCGCCCTTGTCGGTCCGCAGCACCTACGAAGCCGCGCTCTCCGAGCGCGGCTACACCACCGATCCCGCCCAGCAGCGCGCCATCGAGGCGCTGGAGCGGTGCGCGAGCGACTGGACGAGCTACAAACACAAGCGCTCCAACGCGCTGAAGAAAATGTTCGTCAAGCCCGAGATCCCGCGCGGGGTCTACATGTTTGGCGGGGTGGGGCGCGGCAAGAGCTTCCTCATGGACTGCTTCTTTAACGCTGTGCCCATCAAGCGCAAAACACGGCTGCACTTTCACGAATTCATGCGCGAGGTGCACCGCGAATTGCGCGAGCTGCAGGGCACCGTGAACCCGCTGGACGAACTGGGCGTGCGCATGGCCAAGCGCTACAAGCTCATCTGTTTCGACGAGTTCCACGTGGCGGACGTGACCGATGCGATGATCCTGCACCGCCTGCTGGACGCGCTGTTCAAGGCCGGTGTGGGCTTTGTGACCACATCCAACTTCCACCCCGATGGTTTGTACCCCAACGGGCTGCACCGCGACCGCATTCTGCCCGCCATCGAGTTGCTCAAGCAGCGGCTGGAGGTGCTCAGCGTGGACAACGGCACCGACTACCGCCAGCGTACGCTGACACACGTCCAGCTCTACCACGCGCCGTTGGGGCTGCAGTCGGATGCAGCCATGGAAAAAACCTTTGGCGAACTCGCCGAAATCGCCGACCAGGACCCGGTGATGACCATCGAGGCGCGCCAGATCCGTGCGGTGCGTCGGGCAGGTGGCGTGATCTGGTTCGACTTTCGCACCTTGTGCGGTGGCCCCCGTTCACAGAACGACTATCTGGAGATCGCCAGCCAGTTCCACACCTTGCTGTTGTCCAACGTGCCGCAGATGGCGGTGCGCCAGGCCTCGGAGGCGAGGCGGTTCACATGGCTGATCGACGTGCTGTATGACCGACGCGTCAAGCTGGTCATGTCGGCTGCGGTGCCGCCCGATCAGTTGTACATCGAAGGGCCGATGTCACATGAATTTCCCCGCACGGTGTCCCGCTTGAGTGAGATGCAGTCCGAGGAATACCTGACGCTGGAGCATCGCACGGTAGATACCGGACTGACCTGATCAACCCAGTGCGTCCACACGTACGATGGCCATGGACAGGTTGTCGCCCATGCCATTGGCCCGTGCGCGGGCTTTTTGCAACAGGAACTCGCACGCCTCTCGGGGCGACAACATGGCCACAGTGCTGGCCAGTTCGCCGGGCGTGAAGTAGTGCCAGACACCATCGCTGCAGGCCATCAGTGCGTCGCCGGGCATCAGTTTGGGGATCACATGGATATCGACCGGCGGATCGTTCTCGGTGCCCAAACACCCCATCAGGATGTTGGCATGGGGATGATCCAGCGCCTCCGCTTCGCTGATCTCACCCTGGTTGACCAGGGTCTGGACGTATGAATGGTCCATGGTCCGAAACAGCATGCGCCCGTTGCGAAAGTGGTAGATGCGCGAATCGCCTGCATGGATCCAGTGGCTGTCACCAGAGGGGTTGATCAGGTAGGCCGCGATGGTGCTGTGAGGCTCCTGCTCGGCCGACACCGCCGTGAGCTTGATGACCAGATGGGACTCCTCAACGATCTGGCGCAACAGGTTGGATGGCGTGTCCGTTTCCGGGTCGTAGCGGTCAAACAATTGCCGTGCCGTGAGCATGACCTGGTCAGAAGCCTTGCGCCCACCGCTGCGCCCGCCCATGCCATCGGCCACCACAGCGAGCATGCAGCTGTCCTGGCGCGCGTGCCGCAAGAAGCAGACCTGGTCCTGCTGGTACTCGCGGTCGCCCCGGTGAATGCCGGTGGAAGCGTGAATGCGATAGCCTTGGGTCATGTGGGCAAGCGGCAGCTGTTGAGTGGGGTTGTCCGGTCAGTGAGCATGCATGTTAACCATAAAGGTATCGCAATTTGCCCTGAACCGACAGAACTGACACCTGCTTTGCAAACGGCAGCGGGGTTGGCCGGGTCACCACAGCTTCCACCAGGCGGAGCCCGCTGGCTTGTTGCCGCTGCCGAGGTAAGCACTGTTGGGGTAGCTGGCCTGGAGCACGCGCTGTGCATCGTCGCGCAAATCGGTCATGTCCAAGGCGTTGTAGCTGCGGATCAGGATTGCCAAAGCCTCTTCCAGCGCAGGCGCTTCTGGATAGGCGGTCATGGCGGCTTGGGCCCGGTTGATGGCAGCCACATGAGCGCCGCGGTTGAGGTAGTAGCGGGCGACATGTACCTCAGACTGTGCCAACGAGTTGACGATGTACGTCATGCGTGCGCGGGCATCTTGTGCGTAGCGAGAATCCGGGAAACGGTTCGCCAATTCCCGGAATGACTCGAACGACAGCTTGGCCGCCTTCTGATCGCGCTCGGAGAGATCCTGCTGCGCCAGCGAGCCGAACAAGCCCAGGTTGTCGTTGAAGTTGGCCAGCCCCCTCAGGTAGAGCGCATAGTCCAGCGCTGGGCTGGCTGGATGCAGGCGCATGAACCGCTCCAACGCAGCCAGCGCCTGGGCCGGCTCATTGGCCTTGTAGTAGGTGTAGGCCTTGTCCAGCTGGGCCTGCTGCGCCAGAGGCGTGCCGGCTGCACGCCCTTCGAGTTTTTCGTAAAGCTCGATGGCCTTCTCAAAGCGCGCGGCGTCGCGCTCGTCGGCCGCTTCAGCGTAGAGCTTGTCCACGCTCCAGTTGGCTGTCTCGTCCACTTTCGTGCTGCTACAGCCGGGGACCCCTAGCAGTGCAGCCATGGCCCACACAGACACCGTCGATAATTGGAACGATCGCATCACTCGCACACCTTTACAAGAGGAAGACAGACCTTGGCATCACAAATTATATCGACGGGGGGGGCAGTGGAAGACCCCGCTCAGGATGCCGCCTGGACCCTTGAAGAAAGCGAATCGGCGCTGGAGACACGGCATTTCGTGATCCCCGCCGAAATGCATGGTTGGCGCGCTGACCGTGCGATGGTTGCCCTGATGCCGGAGTTCTCCCGCGGCTACCTGCAACAACTGGTGGCCGATGGTGCGGTGTACTACCAGGAGACGCCATTGCGCAAGCCCGCTGCTCGGGTGTCGGCCGGGGCGCAACTGGTGATCAACCTGCGCCCGACCCTGCAAGCCATGGCGTTCGCACCCCAGGTGATGCCGCTCGACATCGTTTTTGAAGATGACGACCTGCTGGTGATCCACAAGCCTGCCGGTCTGGTGGTGCATCCAGCTGCAGGCCACTGGAGCGGAACTCTGCTCAATGGTTTGTTGGCGCGCCATGCGGCGGCGGCGCATTTGCCCCGTGCCGGTATCGTTCATCGGCTGGACAAAGACACCTCTGGGTTGATGCTGGTGGGCAAGAGCCGCACTGCGGTGGACGCCTTGGTGCGCGCGATCGCGGCCCGTGAAGTCCACCGCGAATACCTGGCCATTGCGCAGGGCGACTGGAAGCACGCACGGCCCGGTGGCGGCAGGCGACCAGCGGTTGGCGGGCTGTCTGCGTTGGATAGCCCAGAGGCGGCTTTGAACCACGGCACAGATATTTGGGTGGATCAGCCTGTTGGCCGGGATGTCCGCAACCGGTTGCGCATGGCCGTGGTCAGCGGCGACTCCAACGCGGGCAAACCCGCTCAGACCACGGTGAAGTTGCTGGAGGGAAACCCGCACTTCACGCTGGTGGGCTGCAAGCTCCATACAGGCCGCACCCATCAGATCCGTGTCCACATGGCTTGGCTCGGGCACCCGCTGGTGTCCGATACGCTGTATGGCGGAAAACCCGCTTTGGGCATGCTGCGTCAAGCATTGCATGCCACAAGCCTGCAGCTGGCGCACCCGATCGACGGCAGGGCGCTGAGTTTTCACGCCCTTCCGCCCTCCGATTTTCTCGACGCGCTGGAGCGGGCAGGGCTCCGGTACAATCAGAACTGTTGAGCCTTGCTGCTCAGCGCTCGTGAGAGCGCCACTGTTTTTGCGCGCTTCGGGCGATCCGATCGAGCCGCAACCCCGCTTCCTGCCCAATCACCGGTTTGCCTGCTTCTACCTGCGATCACCTGGCGGGGTGTTTGCCAGCGCTCCCGACAAGACCTTGTGGATGTGGTCCCCCTTAGCTGTTGTGCCCTATGTTTGATGGACATCTCCGATGAACACCACGGATGCCCGACGCGTACTTGAAACTGCCCTGATCTGCGCCAACCAGCCCCTGTCTGTTCGGGACCTGTTGGTGTTGTTCGATGGCGAACTGGCGCCGGACAGCATCAAGCGCTTGCTGGCAGATTTGCAACAGGCCTGGGTCCCTCGCGGAGTGGAGCTGGTGCAGGTTGCAACCGGCTGGCGTTTTCAGTCGCGCCCGGAGATGCGCCCCTATCTGGACCGGTTGCACCCCGAGAAACCTCCCAAATATTCGCGCGCGGCCATGGAGACCTTGGCCATCATTGCGTATCGGCAACCGGTGACACGGGGCGACATGGAAGACATACGAGGGGTGACCATCAACTCCCTGATCCTCAAGCAACTGGAAGACCGGGGTTGGGTCGAAGTCATCGGCCATCGCGAGACGGTCGGTCGCCCAGCGCTGTTTGCCACCACGCGCCAGTTCCTCGACGATCTGGGCCTGGCCTCGCTGGACCAGTTGCCTCCACTGGACGGATCCGAAGTGCAGGAGTCGGCACTCGGGAGGCTGGATTTTGGTGCGCTCGCGGACCATCTTCCTGCAGATGAAGGGGGCGTGGACAACACCGCAGCAGCCGTGGAAAACCCCGGCGTGGCCAACGAGGCCAACCAGGCATTTTCTTTTGACGAACCTTTGCCCTCAGTGGCACCACAGGAAGCCCATGACAACGGTCCCACCCCAAGCGCCTGAGTCCGAAGATCCCATCAGCGAGTCAAGCGCTCAGTTGATGGGTGGCCCGACGGCTTCAGCGGATCAGCCACAGGTCCTGCGTTTCGATGACGTGGTCAGCGGCGCTTTTGACGCTGAGCAGGCTCAGGACTTGCCCTTGCCCACCAAGCGCGTGCTTGCTCCTCAAGCCAACTCCCCCAAGCTGCACAAGGTGCTGGCACAGGCGGGCATGGGATCGCGGCTGGAAATGGAGCAGTTGATTCTGGAAGGCAGGATTTCGGTCAATGGCGAGCCGGCCCATGTGGGACAACGCATCCAGTACGGCGACGTGATCAAGGTCAACGGCAAGCCGGTGCGGGTGCGGATGACGCCGCCGCCGCCGCGCGTATTGGCCTACCACAAGCCTGCGGGCGAGGTGGTCTCCCACGACGACCCGCAGAACCGACCCACCGTGTTTCGCCGCCTGCCGCGCCTGTACCAGGGCAAGTGGCAATCGGTCGGCCGCCTGGATCTGAATACCGAAGGTCTGCTCTTGCTCACCGATTCGGGCGAGCTGGCCAACCGCTTGATGCATCCGCGTTTTGGCTTGCAGCGGGAATACGCTGTTCGGGTGTTGGGGGCGCTGTCCAACGACGAAAAACAACGCTTGCTTGATGGTGTCCGGCTGGACGATGGCATGGCACAGTTTGCCAGCATCGAAGACGGGGGAGGCGAGGGTGCCAACTGCTGGTACCGGGTCACCATTGGTGAGGGGCGCAACCGGGAGGTGCGCCGCATGTTCGAAGCGGTTGGGCATGCGGTCAGCCGCCTGATCCGCATCCGGTATGGCGCCATGTTGCTGCCACGTGGCCTCAAACGCGGGGTGTGGGTGGAGCTGGATCAGCAGGATATCGACCGTCTGGGTGCTGCTGCCGGCATGCCCTCGGGCGAGCGAGACCCGCGTGCGGGGGGTGTCCGGCACCCGTCGCAGCGCGGGAAACCAGCGCCCAAGCCGACCGGTCGCAACGGCGGCCGTTCCTACGGCAATCCGGCGGGCAGCCGTGGCGAGGTACCCGACGTGCGCCGCAGCAGCATGTTTGCCGCTCCCGCAGGCAAACCGCGCACAGGCAAGTCAGGCACAGGCGGACAACCCGACCCGATGAAAACCTCATTTGGCTATATCGGCCAAGACGCCTTGCAGCGCCAGAGAGAACAGGACGGCAAGCGCCCACCCGGCGGCCCCAAGCGCCGTTCGGGCGGCCGGTGAGTCTGTTTCAGGCCCTTCGTCAGACAGGTCCGGTAGTGCCGGAAACTCACACAGGCAATGTAGAATCAAAGGCTTTGCGACTGTCTGCAAACTTCAGTTTTTCCCCTTATTTCCAGGAACATCATGGCCATCGAACGCACCCTTTCCATCATCAAGCCCGACGCCGTCGCCAAGAACGTGATCGGCCAAATTTACGCCCGCTTTGAAGCCGCCGGCTTGAAGGTGGTGGCCGCCAAAATGGCCCATCTGTCGCGCCTCGAAGCCGAGCAGTTCTATGCCGTGCACAAGGAGCGCCCCTTCTTCAAGGACCTCGTCGAGTTCATGATCTCCGGCCCTGTGATGATCCAGGCCCTGGAGGGTGAAGGCGCCATCGCCAAGAACCGCGACCTGATGGGTGCAACCGATCCCAAGAAGGCCGCCGCCGGTACCATCCGTGCCGACTTCGCCGACAGCATCGATGCCAACGCGGTGCACGGCTCTGACGCTCCTGAAACCGCAGCCGTGGAAGTGGCTTTCTTCTTCCCCGGCATGAACGTGTACCCGCGCTGAGCGGCGAGGTCCGTTGTGACATGACGGTCAACCTGCTCGAATACGACCTCGAGGGCTTGGCCGCCTTTTGCGAACAGCTGGGCGAAAAGCGCTTTCGCGCTGTCCAGTTGTTTCGCTGGATTCATCAAAAAGGGGCTTCGCGCTTCGACGAGATGACCGATCTCGCCAAAAGTCTGCGCGAGAAGCTTCCCACCGCCTGCACCA
Source organism: Hydrogenophaga sp. (assembly GCA_036746335.1). GTDB lineage: Bacteria > Pseudomonadota > Gammaproteobacteria > Burkholderiales > Burkholderiaceae_C > Hydrogenophaga. Next base: position 7,350 of record DAIOEI010000041.1, read on the forward strand.
TCGCCGACCTGCCCGTGCTCTCGCGCCAGGATTCTGCCGACGGCACCATCAAGTGGCTGTTCGATGTCGGTGACGGCAATGCTGTCGAGACGGTGTTCATTCCCGAGTACGGCGACTCGGCGCATGCTGAAAGCGCTGAACGCTCCCGTCATTTGCCGGGCGCTCCGGGTCCATCCGTGTCGCCGGTGCTGGACCGGGGGACCCTGTGCATTTCCTCGCAAGCCGGTTGTGCCGTGGGCTGCCGCTTCTGCTCCACAGGACACCAGGGCTTTTCGCGCAACCTCACCACCGGTGAGATCCTCGCGCAGCTCTGGCACGCGGAACATTTTCTGCGCAAGCACCTCAAGGTGTCCGAGCGTGTGATCAGCAACGTCGTGATGATGGGCATGGGCGAGCCCTTGCAAAACTACGGAGCACTGGTGCCTGCGCTGCGTGTGATGCTTGATGACCACGCTTACGGCCTTTCCCGTCGCAGAGTCACCGTATCGACTTCCGGCGTCGTGCCCATGATGGATCGGCTCGCCAAGGATTGCCCGGTGGCGCTGGCGGTTTCGCTGCACGCGTCCAACGATGTGTTGCGCGATGGGCTGGTGCCGCTGAACCGCAAATACCCGCTGGCCGAGTTGCTCGACGCCTGTCTGCGTTACCTGCCGGCGGCGCCGCGCGACTTCATCACGTTTGAATATTGCATGCTCGACGGTGTGAACGACCAGCCAGAGCATGCCGAGCAGCTGCTGAGACTGCTGAAGACACATGCCGGGCGCGGCGTTTCCTGCAAGATCAACCTCATTCCGTTCAACCCGTTTCCGGATTCGGGGCTCACCTGTTCACCCCGTGCGGTGGTGCTGAAATTTGGTGAAATCCTCAATGCCGGGGGCCTTGTGACCACCATCCGAAAAACGCGTGGCGATGATATCGATGCCGCCTGTGGTCAGTTGGCCGGCGACGTTCTGGACCGCACAGACGCTGCGCGTCGGCTGGCCCAACGGCGGCTGGTGGCGCAAACATCTTCCGAACAGCCGATCCGGTTTCTGACAGAGTCCGGGCTTCGCCGTTCCACCTCCAACCCGCAACGTCAGGAATGACCATGTCCGTTTTGATTCGCTCACGTTGCGCAACCGGTACCACGACCCCTGCAGTTTTGCGCACCCTCGGGGTCGGTTGGCTGCTGTGTTGCACGGTGCTGGTGTTGGCCATGTTGTCTGGATGTGCAGGCGCGCCTGCAACCAGTACCTCAAGCCGTGCAGAGCCCATGACCGAATCGGATGAGCCGGAAGCGCGCAAGCGTGCCCGCATTCGTACCGAGTTGGCTGCCCGTTACTTTGAGAACAACCAGGCCACTGTGGCGCTGGACGAAATCAAGCAGGCCCTGGCGGCCGACCCCGGTTTTGGTCCGGCCTATGTCTTGCGGGGCTTGGTGTACATGCAGCTGAAGAACGACGCACTGGCCGAAGACAGTTTTCAGCGCGCTTTGCGGATCAACCCCAATGACGCAGACGCCTTGCACAACCACGGCTGGTTCATCTGCAACCAGGGGCGCCATCAGCAGTCCATCGAGCGCTTTGCTCGCGCGCTCGCCCAGCCCTTGTATGCCGGGCAGGCCAAGACCTACATGGCCAAAGGCATTTGTGAGGTTCGCGCCGGCCTGCGTGACGATGCTCAAAGGAGCTTCGCACGCTCTTACGAACTGGACCCGTCCAACCCCATCAGCGCTTTCAACCTGGCGCAGTTGCTGCACCAGAGCGGCGAAGATGCGCGCGCCCAGTTCTATATCCGGCGCCTGAACAACTCGGAGCAGGCCAACGCGGAAACTTTGTGGCTGGGTATCAAGGTGGAGAGGCGCTTGCGCAACCAGCCGGTGGTGGAACAGCTGGCGCAACAATTGGGCCGGCGGTATCCCGGCTCCAAGGAATGGTCGGCCTATCAGCGGGGAGCGTTTCATGAGTGAGGGCTGGTTGTCGTCTGATCCGAAAGGTGTGGCCGCTGCGCCAGTGGACGCCGGGCGTCCTCCCATTCGCCTGCGCCAGGCGCGCGAGGCCGCAGGGCTGCACATCGCCGCTTTGGCCACCGCGCTCAAGGTGCCTGTGAAGAAGCTGGAAGCTCTCGAAGCGGGTCGGTACGAGGAGTTGCCGGATTTGACGTTCGCCCGTGCACTGGCTTCGAGTGCTTGCCGGCACCTGAAGATCGACCCGGCGGCAGTGCTTGACCAGATTCCCGCAGCGCACCAGCCGCTTCTTGGACCTACGGATGCCATACAAGAGGCGCCCTTCAAGCCGGGTACACCCATGGGTGCGTCATCCGTGAGTTTTACATGGCTCAAGCGTCCCGCGGTGGTGCTCAGCGCCCTCGCCCTGGTGGCTGCTGCGGCTGTGGCCTGGATGCCTGCTCCCGCCACTTGGCCGATGTCCGAATGGCTGCAGCGGTGGACCACTTCGACCGCCGAATCTCCGAGCAGCTCCGTGCCGCCGCAGCCCCCTGTCGATGCTGCGAACAGCAGTGCCGATACAACTGGCGTTGCCTCGGGGACCGTCGTTGAGAACGGGCAGCAAGCCAGCGAACTCCAACCCAGTGTGTTGCCCATCAGCGAAATCTCGGACGGTGCACCTGCTGACGCATCGACCGCGCCCGTTCTGGCTTTGACTGCTGTGTCTGAATCCTGGATTGAGGTGATTGATGGCAAGGGCAAGCTGCAGGTTCAGCGAGTGATCAAGGCCGGAGAGCGGCTTGATTTCTCCGCCAATCCACCCTATTCGGTCGTGCTCGGGCGAGCCGACGGGGTGCAGGTGCAAGTGCGGGGCCAATGGTTTGATGTTGCTCCGTTTGCTCGCAACAGTGTGGCCCGTTTCGAGGTGAAGTGATCATGGATGCCATTGTCAAAAGCTGTGCCGCTGAGCAACCGATTGCCTTGGGCGAAGCACGGCCTCGCAGCTCGCTCCAAGGTGTGGTGGCTTGGGGTTCCAACCGCGTCACGGTTGGTGGCACTGCGCCGGTGCGGGTGCAGTCCATGACCAACACCGACACGGCCGACGCCATTGGCACCGCCATTCAGGTCAAGGAACTGGCGCTGGCCGGGTCCG
>DAIOEI010000042.1:0-10414 GCA_036746335.1 Hydrogenophaga sp.
CTTCGAGCGCAGTGTCCCAGCTGATGCGCTGATACTTGCCATTGACCAGCTTCATCGGATAACGCAGGCGGTATTCACCGTGGCCGTGCTCGCGCAGCGCCGCACCTTTGGCGCAGTGCGCGCCGAGGTTGATGGGTGAGTCGAACACCGGCTCCTGACGTACCCAGACACCGTTCTCGACGATGGCATCGGTAGAGCAACCCACCGAGCAGTGGGTGCACACCGTGCGCTTGACCTCGATCTTGCCGGTGCCATCAATGGAGCCACCGGCTGCGGCCTTGGCCTTCTTGACCAGGGTCAGTTGCGACGCGGCCAGGCCAACACCGACACCCAGGCCGGAACGGCGCAGAAAAGCGCGGCGGTCCATGGTGGGCAGTGCCGACTGCAGGCCACGCTGCAGGCTTTGAACAAAGGCATGGCTGCGACCGGTGGCGCTGCTGCCTGGGGATTTTTTGGTGAGCATCATCGTGGGGCTCCTCGGGTTCAGATCCGGGTGGTCTTGTAGTAGTGCTGGACGTGTTCGCTCAGGCTGTAGCCGCCGCCGCGCTGGGGAGCGGGCTTGGGTTCCTGGGCCGTGGGCAGCTCTGCCTGGATCGCTGGCATCAGGGCCGTGGCTGCTGCGGCAGCGCCGACAACACCGACGCCCGCAAACAGGCTGCGGCGGCGCAGGGAAGGTTGATCCTCGCGGGGGGGCTTGCTCATGTGCATGTCTCCTGGTTGAACTCCGGCCCCAAGCACCTGAAAAAGCACTTGCGGGTGTTTTGCATGAGCTGAATTTATCCCTGTGTTCAAAGGCTGACAAGCCCCGAAACCCTGTATGCATGACAAGGCCCCCAGACGTTCGCCATGATCAAACGCAAGCCTCCAGAAGAAGGGGCGCCGCCTAGCCAGAACCGTGCCATAAGAGTTCACTGATACACAACCCTGCTTCCCCAACGATTCGCCGCTTTTCTTCTCGATGCGTTCGCTGTCCCACGACCGGGGCGCGCCATCTTGTCGAGTCCGTTCGCGACAATTTGTCGCGATCCTGTGCGGCAATACCCTTGGTGCCGTGTGCGCTTTTCGGGCTATTACCCCAGTGAATCACTCGAGTTCATCCGTAGAATCGCGCCGGGTGGAACCCAACCATTTCAACAACTCCCCTGAAAAAAGCCTCGAAGGCTGGCCCGACTGGTCCATCTTGATCGTGGATGACGAGCAGGGCATGCTCAACTTCCTGGTCAAGACGCTGGCACCCCGCTGCCATTTTGTGATGAGCGCAGGCAGCGCCGAAGAAGGGGCTGAATGGTTGCGAAGCCACCATGTGGACCTGGTCATTCTCGACATCTCGCTGCCAGGCCAGAACGGCGTGGCCTGGCTCAAAGATCTGAGAGAACATGGGTTCACTGGCGAGGTGATTCTCATCACGGCCTTTGCCGACCTGGACACCGCCATCGAAGCCCTGCGCGCTGGAGCGTCTGACTTCATCCTCAAACCCTTTCGGGTGCCACAGATCCTCAATGCGGTCAAACAATGCCATGAGCGCGCCCGCCTCCGACGCGAGAACTACGTGCTTCGCCGTGCGGTGGGCGACACCCGTCGAAACCGCGCCGCCTTGGTCGGCGATTCATCGGCCATTGCTGCATTGCGCGCCTCGGTCGAGCGTGTAGCTGCGGTGGACAGCACCGTGCTGCTGCAGGGCGAGTCGGGCACCGGCAAGGAATTGGTTGCGCGCGAACTTCACGCGCTCAGCCACCGCAGCCATGGTCCATTTGTTCCGGTGAACTGTGCGTCCGTCTCCCCCGATTTGATCGCCAGCGAGCTTTTTGGTCACGCACGCGGAGCATTCACAGGCGCTGCCAGGGCGCGAGAGGGCCTGTTTCATTACGCCCAAGGCGGCACGCTGTTCCTGGACGAAGTAGCGGAACTGCCCCTGCCCATACAGGCCACATTGCTGCGCGCGATTGAAGACCTGAAGATCCGCCCTGTGGGCAGCGAGCAACTGGTGCCGCTGAACCTGCGTGTCATGGCCGCCAGCAACCGCTACCTGGCCGATGAGGTGGCAGCCGGGCGCTTCCGCAAGGACTTGTATTTCCGTCTCCAGGTGGTGGAGTTGGCGCTGCCGCCGCTGCGCGAACACAAGGCAGACATCCCCGCTCTGGTTCAACATTTCATGGAGCAGCTCGCACCGGTGTTGGGTGTGGCTCCGCTGCAGATCAGTGCTCAGGAATGGCGCTTTCTGCAGCAGTACGATTGGCCGGGCAACGTTCGCGAGTTGCGCAACCTGATCGAGCGCTCCCTGATCCTCGGTACGCTCAACGTCTCGGCTCTTTACCCCGGCCAAGCGCCCCACCCGCCGCTGGCTGCCAACACCGGTGCCATGGACCTCGCCACGATGGAGAAGCAGCACATTTTGAGCGTGCTTGACTCGGTTCAGGGCGACAAGACCCGTGCGGCCGAGTTGCTGGGTGTATCGCGCCGCACGCTGGAGCGGCGCGTCTCTGAATGGGGTTACGGCTCCACATCGGACCACGGCCGCTGATGAGACTGCCCACACCCCGCTGGCTCGCCGCTTCGGTGCGCAACAAGCTGCTCGCCATGGCGCTGTTGCCGCTGCTGGTGGTATTTCCGCTGCTGGTGTTGGCCATTGCGGTGTGGAGCAGCGTCACATACGACCGGCTCCTCATCACCAAGGTGCGCAGCGATCTGGCCGTGGCCCGCGGCTATTTTGACCAGACGCTGGCCGAAGTGGGCAGCGGCACACGCGGCGTGGCGCGCTCGCAACGACTGCTGCAGGCCATAGAGCACGGCAATCTGGCCGAACGCCTGTGGGCTGACCGGCAGGAGCTGGGGCTGGACTTCCTGCTGCTTATCAAGCACGCAGACCCCAACGCCACCCTTCCCCCCAGCGTGGTACCACTTTTGAACGCCGGAGCACAAAAGGCTGCCAGATCTGCCCAGGTCGTGCGTCTCTCACGCGAAGAGCTTGCAGCCCTTGCCCCACAGCTGCTGCCGCGACTGCACATCCCGCTGGTGGCCACCCGAAACGCCGCACCGGACGCGCGCAGCGTAGAAGACCGCGCCCTGGTGCTGCTGGCGCTACAGCCGGTGCAGGACGCCACGGGCCAGCCGCTCGCCCTGCTGGTGGGTGGTCTGCTGCTTAACCAGAACCTGGACTTCATCGATCACATCAACCGCATCGTCTACCCCGAAGGCGCCCTGCCCTTCGGCAGCGAAGGCACGGCGACGCTGTTCCTGGATGACGTGCGTATCACAACCAACGTGCGCCTGTTCCAGCGCCAGCGCGCCATCGGCACCCGCGTTTCGCAAACCGTGCGTGAACGTGTGCTGACCCAGGGCCAGACCTGGCTGGACCGCGCTTTTGTGGTCAACGACTGGTACGTCTCGGCCTACGAGCCGTTGCAGGATGCGCAAGGTCAGCGTGTGGGCATGCTGTATGTGGGATTCCTCGAGTCGCCCTTCCGCTGGGTACGCCACGCCATGCTGGCGATCATGGGCCTGATCTTCCTGGGCGTGATGGCGGTGTCGGCCTGGTTTTCAGTGCGCTGGGCGCGCAGCATCTTCAAACCTGTAGAGCGAATGAACCGCACCATGCAGCTCGTTGAAGAAGGCGAGTCTGCGGCCCGCGTGGGCCCACTGCCAGCACGCGACGAACTCGGCGCTCTAGCCGCTCACCTGGACCAGCTTCTGGACGTCATCGACGACAAGACCAATTCGCTGCGCCGATGGGGCGAAGAGCTGGACCACAAAGTGGCCGAGCGCACCCGAGAACTGGAGGCCAGCAATGCCTCGTTGCAGCTGGCGCAGCAGCAGCTGGTGAAAAGCGAAAAGCTCGCAGCGATCGGCCAACTCACCGCCAGCATCGCGCACGAGATCAACAACCCCATCGCAGTGCTGCAAGGCAACCTGGATCTCATCCGCGAGACCTTGGGCAGCCAGACCATGCCCGTAACGGCCGAGCTCAGGTTGCTCGACGAGCAAGTCGAACGTATGCGGCTGATCGTCACCCAACTGCTGCAATACGCGCGTCCGACCGAATACGCAGGCTATGTGGAATCGCTGGATCTCAACCGTACCGTGGAAGACAGTCTGGTATTGGTTTCACACTTGCTGGCGCAGACGCGTATTGAGGTTGCGCTTGACCTGCAAGCCACACAGCGCGTGGGCCTGAACCGGCAGGAGCTCCAGCAGGTCATCATCAATCTGCTGATCAATGCCATACAGGCCATGCCGCAGGGTGGCACGCTGAGCTTGTTGACCAAGGACTGGACCGATCCCAGCGGCGAGAGTGGCGCCACGCTGCAAGTACAAGATTCAGGATCAGGGCTGACCCACGGTGTGGCCGAACGCCTTTTCCGTCCGTTTTTCACCACCAAGAATGATGGAAATGGCCTAGGCCTGTGGATCAGCCAAGGGCTGGTAGAGCGCTATGGCGGAAGCATCAGCGCCAGCAACCGCGAAGATGGACACAATGGCGCCGCTTTCAGCGTGCGAATGCTGACCGAGCCACAAGCACCAGCAGCCGTAAATACCCGGGACGGGCGACCGGGCGGATAAAAGCCCAAAGCCACGCTACTGGGCTGGCTGGGCCCATGCCTTGCCGACTTCCTGGGTTCGTGAGGCGCCAGTGGGCAGAACGGCCAGAAGAAGCAGCCAACTCAGCCGAGCGTGCTCAGCCGCTCTTTGACCAGCGTGCTACCGTCGGCCTGGGCTTCAATAAACCCCCGGTCTTCCAGATCCTTCATCACACGGCTGACCATTTCCCGAGACGCTCCGATCATCTTGGCCACATCCTGTCGAGACACGCGCTCCCGAATGACCAACTGGCCATCTTTGTCGGGTTGAGCAAATTCCAGCAAGGCCCGGGCTACCCGGCCATAGACATCCATCAGGGCCAGAGATTCGATCTTGCGGTCGGCGTGACGAAGACGCTGCACCAAACCCTTCATCACCGCATAGGCCATGGAAGTGTTCTCCGGCAGGCAACGCGCGAACTCCACCCGACCAAGGATCAACACATCAGTCTGAACTTCGGCCCGGACAGTGGCCGAATGCGGCTGGTTGTCGATCAGACTCATCTCGCCGATGTAGTCACCCGGAGTGAGTGTTGCAAGAATGACTTCGCGACCTCGAACATCACTGGTGACCACACGGGCGCGCCCGGTCAGCACAATGGCCAGGAAGTTGGACTTCTTGCCCTGCTCGACAATGCACTCCCCGCGCTTGAAGCGGCGCTTGATCACTGCGTCCGCGACAGACTCGGCCTGCGTTTGTGTCAGAGTGGAAAACAGCGGCACCCGACGGATCAGGTCCAGGTTGGACAGGATGGACATTCCTCAATACCTCGTTGTGAATGGCGGCAAAAGCGCTTCCCTACAATGGCCACTCCGATGCGGGAAAACCCGCAACGCGCTGACACAAAGCCAGCCGGGACACAATCAACCTTATCACTCTAACCGACCTCACTTCCGCCGGAATGCGGATTTGCACCATGAAACACGCAAAAGTGCTCATCTTGGGCTCAGGCCCTGCTGGCTACACCGCCGCCGTCTACGCGGCGCGTGCCAATCTCAAACCCATGCTGATCACCGGCATCGCCCAAGGCGGGCAACTCATGACCACCACGGAGGTGGACAACTGGCCAGCTGACGTGCATGGCGTTCAAGGGCCGGATCTGATGCAGCGGTTTCTTGAACACGCCGAACGCTTCAACACCGAGATCGTGTTCGACCACATTCATGCGGTGGACCTCACGTCTCGTCCGTTTGTGCTCAAGGGTGACAGTGGGCAGTACAGCTGCGACACCCTCATCATCGCCACCGGCGCATCGGCCAAGTACCTGGGTCTGCCGTCTGAAGAAGCCTTCATGGGCAAAGGCGTCAGTGGCTGCGCCACCTGCGACGGCTTCTTTTACAGAGGCCAGGATGTCAGTGTGGTCGGAGGCGGCAACACAGCCGTTGAAGAAGCGCTGTACCTCTCGAACATCGCGAGCAAAGTCACGCTGGTTCACCGGCGCGACACCTTCAAAGCAGAAGCCATCATGGTGGATAAGCTGATGGAGAAGGTCAAAGAAGGCAAGATTGAGTTGAAGGTGCACAGCGTACTCGACGAAGTGCTGGGTGACAGCACTGGCGTGACGGGAGTGAGGCTGAAAAACGTACAGAGCGGCGCCACAGAAGAATTGCCTGTCAAGGGCTGCTTCATTGCCATTGGCCACTGCCCCAACACGGAAATATTCAAAGGCCAGCTGGACATGAAGGATGGCTACATCCTGACGCGCTCAGGCAGCAATGGCATGGCCACCATGACCAGCGTGCCGGGGGTGTTTGCGGCGGGCGACGTGCAGGACCACATTTACCGCCAGGCCATCACCAGCGCCGGCACCGGCTGCATGGCCGCGCTGGATGCTCAGCGGTTTCTAGAAAACCTTTAATCTATCGTCGCCTCGCTTCGCGAGCCACCATCTGGCCCCTTCGGCTTGGTAGAGAGTGGCGCTTGCATTGCAATGCCCGTCCGCAGTGCTCCTCCCTATCTCCAACAAGGAAACACTTCTACCTGAAGCACAAGGAACTTTGTTGTTTGGGATCTGCTGCTGCGTTATCCGCAGCGACTGCACTCGTAGGATCAAGCTATAATCATCAGCTTTGCTATTGGCAGCTCTCCTTTTTGGCTGTCTACTGCAAAGCCGGGTTACCGCCACCCTTTTCCTGGCGAGGTGAGGCCCCTACCGCACGGGTAGCGGCCGTTTGAAGAGATCGGAGTGTCCTTATGGCACGCGTCTGCGACGTCACGGGCAAAAAGCCCATGGTCGGGAACAATGTTTCCCACGCCAACAACAAAACCAAGCGCCGGTTCCTGCCGAACCTGCAATACCGCCGTTTCTGGGTCGAGAGCGAGAACCGCTGGGTTCGTCTGCGCGTCTCGGGTGCTGCACTGCGCCTGATCGACAAGAACGGTATCGAAGCTGTGCTCGCCGACCTGCGCGCACGCGGCCAAGCTTAAGGAGCACACACCATGGCAACCAAAGGCGGACGCGAAAAGATCAAGCTGGAATCCACTGCGGGTACCGGCCATTTCTACACCACCACCAAAAACAAGAAGACCACGCCCGAGAAGATGCTGATCAAGAAATTTGATCCCAAGGCTCGCAAGCATGTGGACTACAAGGAAATCAAGCTGAAGTGATTCAGCTGCTGGCCTACACAACCCCGCCAACTGGCGGGGTTTGTTTTTCTGACCAGGCCCAAATAAAAAAGCCGCTGAACTGCGGCTTTTTTATTTGGGCCGGACTCGGCGCGCCCAGGACGGTCCAGAGCGGATCAGCGGAAGCGGGACTGTGGCACCACTGCCAACTCTCCATCGAGCGAAGCAAGGTATTTGGCGATCTGGCGCATTTCGGCCAGGGAGTATTGCTTGACCATGCCAGACATGATCGCGTTCGAGCGCCCGACCACGTTGTTGTTCTCCACCGTGTAGGACTTCAACGCCACAAAAAGGTAGTCGGCATGCTGACCACCCAGTTTGGGATAGCTGGGATCAATCGGCGTGCTGTAGTTGGCTCCGTGGCAGGACGCGCAAGCGCCTTTTTCCAACAAGGCGGCCGTCGCCACATCGGCCGTCCGTGGCGTTTCAGCAGCTTTTTTCGAGACTTGAGATTCGTAGAACGCGCCCAGGTCAGCCATGTCCTGATCGGTCAGTGAGCCTGCGATACCTCTCATGGAAAGGTGCCTGCGCTCACCGCTCTTGTATGCCTTCAAGGAGGCCACGATGTAGGCGCCGCCCTGGCCAGAAATCATGGGCACCTTGTGAATCTCAGGAAAGCTGTTCTGATATCCCGGGATGCCGTGGCAGCCAATGCACATCTCCGCCTTCCTCTGACCAGCGGCAATGTCGCCGGTCACGGCTTGGGCCTGTGCGGTCAACGAGACAGCAGAAAACGTCGCAGCGGCGACAACCGAACGGGCGATCTGAGACAACAGTGGATTCATTTTGCAAGCACAATGAGGTGGAAAATTGATAAAAATCAACGAGAGATTATATAGATGGAGTATCACCGTTCACTTATTGGTAACCCTGAGCCCACGCCCTTTCGGCGCGGTGCTTGACACCCAGCCATGTCCATTTCAAGCAACGACCTCATGAAATTCCAAGGCTCAGAGAACTACGTCGCCACGCAAGACCTGATGCTGGCCGTCAACGCCGCCATCACGCTCAAGCGCCCCTTGCTGATCAAGGGCGAGCCCGGTACCGGCAAGACCATGCTGGCCGAAGAAGTAGCGCAGGCGCTCAACATGCCGCTGCTGCAGTGGCACATCAAAAGCACCACCAAGGCGCAACAGGGCCTGTACGAATACGACGCAGTGAACCGCCTGCGCGACAGCCAGCTCAATACGGCCGACAGCGCCGAGCGCGTGCAGGACATCCGCAACTACATCGTGCAGGGCGTGTTGTGGCAAGCCTTCACCGCCGACCAACCGGTGGCCCTGTTGATCGACGAAATCGACAAGGCCGACATCGAGTTCCCCAACGACCTGCTGCGCGAAATCGACCGCATGGAGTTCTACTGCTACGAGACGCGCGAACTGATCAAAGCCAAGCACCGCCCGCTGGTGTTCATCACCTCCAACAACGAAAAAGAGCTACCCGACGCCTTCCTGCGCCGCTGCTTCTTCCACTACATCAAGTTCCCCGAAGCCGACACGATGAAAAAGATCGTGGACGTTCACTTCCCCAGGCTCAAGACCGAGTTGCTGACGGCGGCGATGAAAACCTTCTACGACGTGCGCAACCTGCCGGGTCTGAAGAAAAAGCCCAGCACATCGGAACTGATCGACTGGCTCAAGCTTCTGATGGCCGAAGACATCCCGCTCGAAGCGCTGCAAAGCGCCGACAGCAAGGTCGCGGTGCCGCCGCTGGTGGGCGCTCTGCTCAAGAACGAACAGGACACCACGCTGTTCGAGAAGCTGGTGTTCATGAACCAGCGCAATCGCTGAGCGGCTGCGCGACGTGGACTGAACTTGGTCCTTGACCCACTCAACAGACACCCACGGCCAGACCATGATCCAAGCGATGCTGAGCTACAAATCCTGGGGTGACCAGGAGCTGTTGAACTGCCTGAGTGACCACCAGGCGGGCTTGCCGCCCGAGGTCTTGACCAAGGCGCTGCGCTTGATGAACCACATTCATGTGGTGGACCAGATTTTTCTGGCGCACCTGCAAGGCCGCGCGCACGGCTTCAGCGCCACCAACACCGAGGAAACGCCGAGTGCCGAAGCACTGAGCTGGGCCATGAGCGAGACCAACCAGCGCTTGCAGGCCGAAGCACAGCTCCGAAACGACAGCGGCGCATCCCGCCTGCCCTTTCAATTCACCGACGGGGACGCAGGCGCCATGACGCGCGACGAAATGCTTTTGCATGTTTGCCTGCATAGCACCTACCACCGCGGCCAAGTAGGCCAAATGCTGAAAGACCAAGGCCTTGCGCTGCCGCGCGAGCTGCTCACGCGCAAGCTGCACACCGAAGAACCCACGCGGCGCCTCGCTGCGTGAAAGGCTGGCCATGCTGATCGACTTCTTCTGTACCCTGCGTGCGGCCAAGCTGCCGGTCTCGGTCAAGGAATACCTGACGCTGCTTGAGGCGCTCAAGCAAGACGTTGTCGGCCCGACCAACCCGGACGCCTGCACCATGGACGACTTCTACTTCCTCAGCCGTACCGCGCTGGTCAAGGACGAAAAGCACTACGACAAGTTCGACCGTGCCTTCGCCGCCTACTTCAAGGGCGTGGAGATGATCGCGGATTTCACCAAGCCGATTCCCGCCGACTGGCTGCGCCAGGAGATGGAGCGCATCCTGTCGGCCGAGCAGATCGCCAACGCGCCCAAGATGGACTGGGACGAGCTGATGGAGACGCTCAAGAAGCGGCTGGAAGAACAGAAGGAGCGCCACGAAGGCGGCAGCAAGTGGATCGGCACGGGCGGCACCTCGCCGTTTGGCCACGGCGGCAAGAACCCGCAGGGCATTCGCATCGGCGGCAAGGGCGGCAACAAGTCGGCGGTGAAAGTCTGGGACCAGCGCGCCTACCGCGACTACGACGACACGCAGGAACTGGGCACGCGCAACATCAAGGTGGCGCTGCGTCGACTGCGCAAGTTCGCGCGAGAGGGCAACGACCTGGAGCTGGACCTGCCCGACACGATCCGCTCCACCGCCGCCAACGCCGGCTGGCTGGACATCAAGATGATTCCGGAGCGGCACAACAACGTGAAGGTGCTGCTGCTGATGGACGTGGGCGGCACGATGGACGAGCACATCCAGCGCGTCGAGGAGCTGTTCAGCGCCGTCAAGAGCGAGTTCAAGCACCTGGAGTTCTATTACTTCCACAACTGCGTCTACGACTTCATGTGGAAGAACAAC
>DAIOEI010000043.1:0-10359 GCA_036746335.1 Hydrogenophaga sp.
CGCTCCAGGTGGAGCTGTTGAACTCGACATAGGTGGACGGGTTCTCCAGCAGCAGGGTGCGGCCAAGGCGGATCTGCACCTGGTCGATGTGATCGCACACGCGTTGCAGCGTGGGCAGGTTGTAAGGCAGGGGCAGCAGATCGTTGAAGAACACGCCACCGTGGCTGGACCACGCCAGGTGTTCGGAAAACGCAGCCGGCTGGTAGCGTTGCACCAGACAGGCGATGGCTTCGAGGTGGACAACATCGAGCGGCTCCTCGCCCCCGATGGACAGGCCCACGCCGTGGATGCTCAGTGCGTAGTTTTCACGGATGCGGGTGAGGTGGTGGAGCATCGGCCCACCGGCCACAAGGTAGTTTTCCGCATGCACCTCGAAGAAACCCACATCGGGCTGGTGCTCGTGGATGTGGGCGAAGTGTTCGGGTTTGAGGCCCAGACCCGCCCGTTGCGGCAGCGGCCAGCGATCGGATGGACTGTGGCGGGTGAGCGTGACCGGTGCAACGCAGGCAGAGGTCGATGTTGGGTTCGGGTTCATCGCAAGGTCTCCTGTGCCCGTTGTGCTTCGGTCGCGCTCGCAGGCTCAGGCCTTTTCCTTGAATTCCTTGAGCTGGCCAAAACCGGTGGGCGATTTGGGCGATGCGGTCTTTTGGCAGCTGCCCTTGGGGACCAGCGACCAGGCGTTGCCCTGATAGTCCACCTTGGAGGTGCCGGCGCAACTGGTGCCGGGGCCTGCGGCGCAATCGTTCTTGCCTTTGAGCGCGACGCCGAAACACTTTTCTTTGTCGGCGCTCTGCGCGGCGGCCGGGCTGGCGGCCAGCGTGAGGGCCGCGCCTATGGCGAGGGCCAGGGCTGCGCCCGTGGCGATCTGTGTGGCGTTGCGGCGGGTGATTTGGTGGCTCATGGTGATCTCCTGGAAGTGATTGAAGGTTGAGGGTTCAAGGTGCTCGCCAACAGGGTGGGCTTGCAAGGAGGTAGTCGCTGCCACTCGGTCATCCTTACACTGCGAGGCGCAAGTTATGTTGGGCGCTGGCGAGCGATGCGCGCAGGCCACCCCGAACACGGAAGGCAAGGACACATGAGCTTCTTCAAATCACTGCCCGAGGATGCGGGCGTTCGCCACATCCTGTCGCTCAACCCGCAGGCTGGCCGCGCCCTGGTCGAGTTCCACACCGCCGCGCTGCGCAACGAAGGGCCACTGGCTGGAGCGAAGCTGCCCTGCACGATGCCGTACTCACGGTGTGCCTGTTCAATTTCATGAACCGGCTGCTGGAGGGGCACGGCGTGAAGGGGTCGCAGGATGTGTTCATCTCGCGCGGGCAGGCGCTGAAAGAAACAGGCTATGCACCCTTGCTGGCCTTCCTGGATACGGCCGCCCAACCTGCCCATGGACCACAAGCCGGTGCCGAATCGGTACAAAGTTTGCGATGACCGAAACCACGTCGATGTTTCCGCTGTGGCCCGACGCAGAGCGGCCTGTTGGCAGGTCTCGCAGATGCGCGGCTCGGGCAGGAACTCGCGAGCTTGCAGGCGTCACCCCCGTTCGGCCGGGACATGCCTGGCTTGGCGCCGGGTAAGTGGAGAGCGCAGCCGGTGTGACTCAGCGCGCATCCGAAGCGGGAGGTTCGGGCTCGTCGTTCATGTCCAGATCGAACGTGCCCAACTGGGGCGTCAGCGAATGCAGCATGGCCATCTGCTTCTCGACCTCTTGGCAGTTTCCGCACATGCTGAGGTGGATGCGAAGCCGCATCTGATCGACCATGCCCAGCGGTTCGTCCAGTGCCTGCGACGTGAGTTCAGCGGCTCTCTCACACGAATGAAAGAGGTTCAACGAATGAAAGAGGCTCATGCGGCGCTCCGGGCGTTATGGCCATTGGAAGACATGCACTGGCGTAGGCCCATGCGGGCCCGGTGCAAGATCATGCGGCAATTGTCTGCGGTCAACCCCAGCCGTTCGCAGATCTCGGGCGTCTCGAAGCCCAGCCATTCGCGCATCATGAACACGCGTCCTGTTTGTGAAGGCAGACAGCGGAGACAGGCTTCCAGGCTGGACATGATCTGGCGCTGCGATTCGCGGTTTTCTGGCTGTTGCCAGACAGGGACAGGCTCCAGGTAGCGGCCCTGCTCATTGAAGAGCCCTTCGGTGGGGTCGCCCTCATCTTCGTCGGTGGTGTTGTGAACGCGCCGCCGTTGGTGAGGCGAGCGGTACCAATCGGCAATCTTGTTCTTCAAAATGGCGGTGGCCCAGGTGGTGAGTGAGGCTTCGCCGCGATGTGCTTGCGGGCTCTCCAGAATGCTCATCAGGGTTTCCTGTGCCAGGTCTTCGGCGAGCGCGGGCTCATGCACCACCATGCGGGCGTGCCGGATCAGGCGTTGGCGCAAAGGTGTCCAAGGGTCTTTCGGGCTTGCTGGTTCGGCGGGAGAGATGGACCTCGGGGCGTCGGGCAGGGTCTTCATGGGTCGTGTCTCCGGTGGAGTGAGGCGTGTACGGCGGAACAGCTCAGGTCTGTAAGACACAGTCGTTCGAAACACCCCGACCTTACAAAGCGACCCCCGGTTGGAGCCCACCTTCGGACCCGCATGGCGTGCAACCCGACGACCCCACCAACCGGAGGAAACCCGATTCAGCGAGTCCGCAGGGTGCACGGACAACCCAGCCACACACCGATGCCATCAGAGTTGGCTGTGGTTGTAGTCGCCAGGGCTGCGTTCGCCATTGACGGGCAGTTTCCCGGCTTTGCGCAGGGCCAACACCTCTTCCACCACCTGGCGGCGCGAGAGCACCGATACCGAAGGTTTCGCGTTGTGCTTCGATGCGTGTTCACCGTAGGCGACGGTGTTGTTGACGCGGGCTTCGTGCAGCTCGTTGATGACCTGAGCACGGGTCAGTTTGGAGCCCTTCGAGTCAGCAGCGAGCTCCCAGGTTTCGCTGTTGCCTGAGCTGGCAAAAGCAAAGGTGGAAGAAGCGGCCAGCAGGCTTGCAATGATGAGGGTTTTCATGATGGTTCCTTTCGGGTTTGCGACGCTGCGATCTGCAGTGCCGTCATGACCTTGGTCGCAACAGCCCGAAAAAACGTGACAGGTTTTTTTGAAGATTTTTGAGTTCACAAGCTGCTTTCTCAGAGAGAGACCGATCGCTGACGTATCCACCCCAGGGTGCATCCACCCAGTCCACCCATCGCTCTCATGCAGCCGCCGAATCGATACAAGTGGTACTTATAAAAGTCACTTCATTGACCAGAAGTATCATTTGTCCATGGACCCCCTGGCCAACCTGCTCAACAGCTTTTCCTTGCATGCGGGTGTTTTCTACACCGGCAACATCTGTGGCATCCACGACTTCGAGCGGGACATCGAGCGGGGACACCTGCACCTGATCCGCAAGGGCGACATACAGGTGCGGGGCGTGACACGGCGGCGGTTTGTGGTGACCGCACCCACGCTGATGTTTCTGCCGCGGCCCGACCAGCACCGCCTCGTGGCAGATGAGGAAGCGGGCGCTGATGTGGTGTGCGCTACGGTGCAATTCGGCGGGTCTGGCATCAACCCCATCACAGCATCTTTGCCCGATCTGGTCATGGTGCCGTTGTCAGAGCTGCCCGGGGTCGATACCTTGCTGGACCTGATGTTTGTTGAGGCGTTCCACGAGCTGCCGGGTCGGCAAGGGGTGCTGGACCGGCTGTGCGAGGTGCTCATGGTGCGGCTGCTGCGCCACTGCATGACCCATGGCCTGACCCAGGGCGGCACCCTGGCAGGTCTCGCGGATGCGCGGCTGGGGCCGGTGCTCGCAGCCCTGCACGAATCACCGGCGCTTGATTGGGATCTGCCTGGCATGGCGTCGCTGGCGGGGATGTCGCGGGCGCGGTTTGCGGTGCGCTTCAAGGAGGTCACCGGACAGGCACCGGCAGACTACCTGGCCTCCTGGCGCGTGCTGATGGCGCAGCGGTTGATGACGCGCGGCGTGGCCATCAAACAGGCGGCCGAAGCGGTGGGTTATGGCAGCGCGAGCGCCCTGTCCCGGGCGTTCGTGCGCAAGCTGGGGGTGGCACCGGGTGCCTGGTTGTCGCGCCCGGTCTGACTCGGCCTGTCTTGGCTGGGGCCGGATCTTTGCTCTCGAACCGATCGAGCAACCCCATCGATCATCAGAGCATGCGATCGGTGGGTCGGTGTCGCCTGATCGCATCTTGCGATGCGATCAGTGATGCCAACGCGCTTCATCACCGTTGACGGTAGTCGAGGTTGCCATGCAGGGGCCGATGGCCAGCGCCGAGATAGGCGTTCAGTTCGGCACGAACCTGGGCGCGTTTCAGCGCGGAGGCGGGCGCAGCGTCCAGTTGCGGAACCAACTCGCCGTAGGCCAGCTGGTTGTTGGATTGGGCCTCGTGCAGCTCGTTGATGACCTGCGCACGGGTCAGTGTGGAGCCCGTCGAGGCAGCAGCGGGTTCCCAGGTTTCGCTGTTGCCTGAACTGGCAAAAGCGAAGGTGGAAGAAGCGGCCAGCAGGCTTGCAATGATGAGGGTTTTCATGATGGTTCCTTTCGGGTTTGCGACGCTGCGATCTGCAGTGCCGTCATGACCTTGGTCGCAACAGCCCGAAAAAACGTGACAGGTTTTTTTGAAGATTTTTGAGTTCGCAAGCTGATCGCTCAGCAGGAGGACGATGGGTAGCAAAGCCGAGACGTTCGGTGCATCGCGACCCCTGGAGTGCCCCTAGCATGCAGGCCACGCCCAGCCGAACGGGTCCGAAGCGATTGACGGCGGCTGGTTTCAGTTCACACACAGGAATTCTTGACATGTCAGCAGTCCCGTACATCCAGCAGCTTCAGCCCGTGGTTCATTCAGAGGCCCAAGGCGCGCAGAAGGAGATCCTCGACACCGCGCTCAAGCAGGTGGGGTTCATCCCCAACATGTACGCCAACATGGTCAACGCACCGGCCGTGCTGAGCACCTACTTGCATGGCTACGGACTCTTTCGCAGCGAGTCGGGTCTCACACCGACCGAACAAGAGGTGGTGTTCCTCGCGGTCAGCAAGACCAACGGCTGCAAATACTGCACAGCCGCGCACAGCATGATTGCCGACAAGAAGTCGGGCGTGCCGGCGCCGGTGCTGCAAGCCATCCGCAGCCACCAGCCCATTCCCGACGCCAAGCTGGCGGCGCTCTTTGATGTCACCACCGAGATGGTCAGGAGCCTGGGCCAACCCAGTGCCGCCGCCGTGAAAGCGTTTCTCGACGCCGGCTACCAGGAGCGCGATCTGCTCTACATCGTGCTGGCGGTGTCGGTGAAGGTCCTCAGCAACTATGCCAACCACGCGTTCGGTACCACGGTGGACGAACGTTTCGCGGCCTACAAGGTCGATTGATCCCTGTAAACCCATGACACCCACCTTCGTTCCAGAAACTTTCGAGCGGGTCATGGGTTGCACCGCCGCCGAATTGCTGGCCTGGCTGCCCCGTGCGCTGCCCGATGCCCAGCTCCAGACCGATGTGCCGGGACAGCACAACGTGGCGACCTGGCCGCTGGGGCGCATGGAGCTGCGCTGGCAGCCCTTGCCGCCGCGGCGCATTGCGCTGCTGGAGATTCCCCAGCTGGCGGTGCGATTCACCTATGCAGACCTCAGCGATACCGAACGCTACCGCATCCAGAAGCGCTTTGACCTGCAAACCCATCGGGGTGGCGGCTGAGGCCTCGCAGCCGCTTCAGGCGACCACAGCATGGACATCCAGGCGGTGGCATTTGAGAAAGGCGGTACGGCGCTTGACTGGCACCGTCCATTGAGGAACTGGACAGGAGGACGGGAGCTGGCAAGGGTTCGGCCCGAGGTCGGTACCGCCTTCAGCAAGGCGACTCTTCCCAGGAGCGCCGCAACACGCTCGGTGTAAGGAAAGGGGAGCCGGATTCGACTGAAGCAGGTCGCGGCATAGGCGGCGCTCCTGTGTTCCCGAGCCGCTGGCCACGGACCCACGTAACATGAGACATCCAGTCGCAGCCGGATCGCGCCCTACTGCCCCGTACACCAACACCCCAAAACCCCATGATCGCAACCGGTGCCCTTGAACGCTGCCTGCGGGCCGGGGTCGGGCTGGGTGTTCAGCACCCGCGCAAGGTGGTGGCGGGCTGGCTGCTGCTGGCGCTGTTGTGCGCCTGGCTGATCGTTCGCGGCGGGGGTTCGGCTTTTGGCACCGACATCGAACGCACCGACGGCTCCGAATCGGTGCGGGCCGACACCCTGTTAAACGCCCATTGGCCACCCACTGGCGTGCCCGACAGACCCAACGAGGTGCTGGTGCTGCATGCCGGGTCACTGACGGTGGACGACCCCGCCTATGCAGCGGCGGCCTCTGCGGTGGCAGACCGGCTGCAGGCGCTGGGCACCGAGGTCGTTGCCGGGGGGCGCAGTTATTTCATGGATGGCGACGCCACGCTGGTGTCGGCCGACCGCCGCACGACGCTGGTCCCGCTGATCCTGCTCGACCCGCAGCGCAATGCGCTGGTGCTGCGCGAGGCGGTGCGCGAAGCGGCGGCCGACGGGCCGCTGACCGTGACGCCAGTAGGCCCGTCCAGCATCGGCCTGGCTTACCGCGAGCTGGCCGACAGCGACCTGCGCGCCGAACTGCGCATTGGCGTGCCGGCGGCCGTTGTGGTGTTGCTGCTGGTGTTTGGCAGCGTGGTCGCGGCTGCCCTGCCCCTACTGGTGGCGGCCGTGTCGATCACCATCGCTCTGGCGCTGGTTGTGCTCGTCGGGCAGGTCTCGCCGGTGTACTTCCTGGTGGTGAACATGGTGCTGATGATGGGGCTGGCGGTCGGGATCGACTACGCCCTGTTCATGCTCATGCGTTACCGCGAAGAGCGGCTGGCCGGCGCCACGGTGGAAACCGCCGTGGCGCGCAGCGGCGACAGCGCCGGACACGCGGTGCTGTTCTCCGGGGCAACCGTGGTGGTTGCGCTGGTGGGTTTGCTGCTGGTGCCCACCAACATCTTTCGCGGGCTGGCGGCGGGGGCGATTGCCGTGGTGCTGGTGGCGGTGCTGGCGTCGCTGACCCTGCTGCCGGCCCTGCTCCGCCTGTTGGGCGACCGGGTTGACGCGTGGCGCCTGCCCCTGCCCAGCCGGTTCGGCGGGGGCGGCGCGGGGCTGGCGGGTCGCGCTGCGAAGGCAGCGGTGCGCCGCCCCTGGCTGGCGCTGGTGGCGTCGATCAGCATACTGGCGCTGCTGGCCGCACCCGCGCTGCAGATGCGCATCGGCTTCGCCGGCACCGAGACCTTGCCGCCACACGTGGAGACACGCCAGGCCTTCACCCGCTTGCAGGACAACTTTCGCATCGGTGTGGTGGCCGAGGCGGTGATCGTCGTCAACGCCAGGCCCGATGCCGAGCTGGCGGCGGTCGACGCTGCGGTGGGGCGCTTGCGCGCCGCGCTGGCCACCGACACCGGCTTTCTGACCCACCTGGCGCGCGAACGGCGCAGCGACGACGGCCGGTTGCGGGTGCTCAACGTGCCGCTGCCCGGTGAAGCCGAGGGCGAAGCGGCGCTGCAAGCCATCATCCGGCTGCGCACCACCTGGGTGCCACAGGCTTTTGAAGGTGTACCGGCAGAGGCGCTGGTGACCGGCGTCAGCGCCGGGTATCAAGACTTTTTCGAGCTCACGAAACGATCCGCGCCGATGGTGATCGCGCTCGTGCTGGGCATGAGCTTTGTCTTGCTGGCCTGGGCCTTCCGCTCCATCGTCGTGCCGCTCAAGGCTGCGGCGCTGAACCTGCTGTCGGTGGGGGCCGCGTATGGCGCGCTGGTGCTGGTGTTCCAGCACGGCGTCGGAGCGAGCTGGCTGGGCCTGCAGCAAGTGCCGATCATCGAGGCCTGGATTCCTCTTTTTCTGTTCACCGTTTTGTACGGGCTGTCCATGGATTACCACGTGTTTCTGCTCAGCCGGGTGCGCGAGCACTACGACGCCACGGGTGACAACGCGGGCGCCGTGGTGCAGGCGGTCGGCAGCACGGCCGGTGTCATCACCGGCGCGGCGCTGATCATGGTGGCGGTGTTCGCGGGGTTCGCGGCTGGTGAACTGGTGATGTTTCAGCAGATCGGCTTCGGGCTGGCGGTAGCCGTGCTGCTGGACGCCACCCTGGTGCGGCTGCTGCTGGTGCCCGCCCTGATGACGGTGCTGGGCGAGAGCAACTGGTATGCGCCGCGCTGGCTGGCCGGTGGCAGGCCAGGCCCGGGCAGCCCACACGATGGACCTCAGAAGCCTGCAACTCCGCCAACACCAAGCGGTTGAACAGGATGGCGCACCCCTGAGGTCACTGGCAACGCCTGTGGTGGGCGTTCAGGTCTTGACCCCGCCGCGCCTCCACCTCAAACGGGTTGTCCCAATAGGCACTCCGCCCGCGCAGCCATTGCCAGGCCCCGGCCAGCAGGTAGGCCGGCAGAAACAGCGGCCCCCAGCGCTCGCACTGCCTCACGTGCACCTGTTCGTGCGCGCGCAGGCGCTGCAGTTCTGCGTCGTGGGTACCCACGATCACGTGGCCGAAGGTGATGGCGGTGAAGGGCCAGCGGCGACGGGGGCATTGGCGCAAAGCAGCGATTTCGAGCGCGCCATCCACCCGCCGCATGCGCGCGCCCAGCGGGAGCAGCAGCAAGCCGAACGCGAGGCCAATGAGCGAGTTGGGCGAGGCCCAGAGCACGCGGGCCCAGCGCTGCAGGCGGCTTCTGGTTGCGGCCATGGTGTCAGCTGGGCTGCGGGTGCCCCAGCATCTCGGCCGCAGCGCGCATTTGCCCGTGTTCGAAGGCGGGAGCGAAGTCGTCCAGCTCTGAAGCAGACAGCCCCACGTCAGGCGCCAATGCCGTCGGCCGCCAGCGGGCGACAGCGGCGTGTACCTGTGCCAACACCGCCATGGCCTGTTCGGCATGGAGTGCGAAATAGGCCGCGCGGGCCAGCAGCATCTTGAGGTCGGTGATGGGGCCATCCTGTTCAGAGAGCCAGGTCTTGGATTCGCGGTCTTTGTCGGGGAAGGGGTTGATGTCAAAGGCGGGGGCCAGGCGCCACTGACCATGCGCCACATGCAGGAAGCCGTGGTTTTGCAGGTGGTCGTCCACATTGGTGATCAGCAGGTTGAACACCAGCCGGCGCCAGAGCTGCTGGAGGTCTTGTGTGGGCGTGTGGCCGTGGGTGCGGATCGCATCGGCAATTTCTGTGTAGCTGCGGTCTTGCTCGCGCGAAGCTTGCAAGAGAGATGAGGCCGACTGATAGGGAATGCGGCCGTCGGCGGCGTCGCGGTCAAAGCGACGGATCACGGCCACCGGTACTTCGTTGCCTGGGCTACCCAACAGCACGGTACGCGCCGCTGCGGCGTCGATGCCCGCGAGCGTGGCCAGTTTCAAGGCCAGCACTTCGCCGCGGGTGACGCTGCGCGCGTCGCCCACACTGGGGAACTTGCCGATGGCGAGCCGCCCGTCTTCGTCCACCAGCGTGCACTTGGGCCGCATGCCGCCCAGCGAGGTGCCTTTGCCTTGCAGGTACCGCAGGTCTTCGGCGCTTTCTTGCCCCCGCTCGACCGCACGGCTGGCCTGGAACACGCGCTCCAGCTCGATCAGCGGCGGGGTGCTGCGCCGCCCCTCTTGTGCTGCTCGCTGCCATGCGCCGTCTGTACCGCGCAGGCGCAAGGCGCCCACGCGGCTGAAGTCGTCCACGGCGAGCAGATAGTCCAGCTCGGTGAGCGCGGGCAGGGCCGGGTTGGCCCGGCGGCGTTTGGCGTGATCGCGGGCAATGACACGTCGGCCCCAGGCGTCTGGCGCGGTGTCGGCCATGGCGCCATGAAACACCGAGTCCAGAGGCGAAGCGGCTTTGTGCGACTGGTGTCCGGGCAAGAGTTGCAGATCGGCCGACACGTTGAAGCGCGCCGGGCTGGCGAGCCAGCTTTCGTCGTAGGCAAAGGCGCTGTTTTCGCGCTGACCCTGGCGCACATACACCAGCGAACCCACTGGAACGTCGGCCTTGCCCAGGCAAAGTTGTACCTGTTGGCGCGTGGGCGCTTGAATGCCCATCACATCGCTCCGGACGTACCCTGCTTGCTGCGAACGCGCCGAGGCAAGCGCTCGTCCATCAACGCCAGACCGATGTCGTCGCGCGCCGTGTCCAGCAGGCCCTCCAGCGCCTGGATGTCGCCGAAGACATGCAGGGCGCGTGCAAAAAAATGAATGGGGACGCGCGGGTCGCCTTGTTCCATGCGCCGCACGGTGGAGACAGACGCGCCCATGCGCTCGGCCAGCGATGCCTGGGACATGTGGCGCCTGCGGCGGGCAAGAGACATGTCGGCGCCCAGCTTGCGGATGGCGCGTTCGACGGGCAGGGGGATGGGGGCGTCCATG
>DAIOEI010000044.1:0-10320 GCA_036746335.1 Hydrogenophaga sp.
TCGCTGACCTTCATCAGGTCGGCCAGGTCGGTGATGTTGTGCTCGGAGATCAGGTTCTCGACCATGCCGATGCGCTCCAGCCGAGAGCCGGCGCGCAAGGCCTCGCCGACCTCGCTGGCCTTGACCCCGGCGACGTCGGCAATCGCGGCGTAGGCCTCGGGCGCGTTGTTGACCTTGAACTCCACCAGGATGGAGCGCAGGTCGCGCTGGTAACGCGCCAGCGTGCCGTAGAGCAGCAGCGCGCGTTCGGCGCGGTTGAGCTGCAGCAGGTTGGCCAGGGCATCGATGTTTTTTTCTACCAGCGTGCTGTGCTTTTTGAGCGCCTGGTTGAGCCAGTCACCGGTCACGGCGAGCACGGAAAGCAGATCTTTGGGCGACTCCTTGGCGTATTCGTCGAGATAGAAAAACAGCGTGCCTTCTTCATACGGCCCACGCCACACACCGTAGCGCTCCATAAAGCCTGCAGTGGACAGGCGCTGGTGTTCGCTCCAGAGTTCGTTGTCCTTGCAGCGCCGCTCCAGGAATTCGCGCAAACGCCCTAACACCGTCAGCGGCCAGACCAAGTGCCGCCCGGCCAGCGATAGGAGCGTGTTCAGGTCACGGCGCACGTTAAAGCGCGGGCCTTGTCGTGCCGCCAGACTGAGCACGAAGTGGGAGCACATGAGGTCGAGCACGGGCGCATGCCGAAGACCGGGCGGCACAAAGACGCGCGCATCCGGCGCCGTCGCTTGGCGCGGTTCTGCACTTGAACGCGCCAGCGGTGCGGCAGTTGTCACAGGCCGCACGGGCTGCAACAGGCGTTTGCTCATTCGGATACCTCCAGTGAACGGACGGTGCAAGCAAGGCGCCTGCACCCCAACTCAACCGGACCATAACCCAGCTTGATCGATCATGGAAGAGTGTGATACAGAGGCCTCAGGGAATTCCCCACAGGGATGCTGCATTGCACAGGGGTAAGCGCAAGCCACAATCGCCCCATGCTCACCCTACAAGACATTCAAAGCGCCGCCCAGCGCCTGGCGGGACACGTTCTGGAAACCCCTTGTGTGGAGTCGCGCACGCTCTCGCAAATCACCGGTTGCCAGGTGTTCCTGAAGTTCGAGAACCTGCAGTACACCGCCTCCTTCAAAGAGCGCGGCGCCTGCAACAAACTCTCGCAAATGAGCGATGCCGAGCGGGCAAAAGGCGTGATCGCCATGAGCGCTGGCAACCATGCGCAGGGGGTGGCGTACCACGCACAGCGCCTGGGCCTGCGTGCGGTGATCGTGATGCCTCGCTTCACGCCGGGCGTGAAGGTGGAGCGCACGCGGGGCTTCGGCGCCGAGGTGGTGCTGCACGGAGACACACTTGAGGAGGCGCGAAGCCACGCCTTTGCCCTCGCCGCAGCGCAGGGCCTGGTGTTCGTTCATCCCTACGATGACGAGGCCATCATGGCAGGGCAGGGAACCGTGGCGCTGGAAATGCTGCGCGCGCAACCCGATCTGGACACGCTGGTGGTGGCGGTGGGCGGTGGCGGCTTGCTGGGTGGCATGGCCACCGCTGCGCGCGCCCTCCGTCCCGGCCTGGAAATCGTGGGCGTGCAGACCGAGCGCTTCCCGGCCATGTTCAATGCCATCAAAGGTACCCAGCTGCCCCGGGGCAGCAGCACCATTGCCGAAGGCATTGCTGTGGGGACGCCTGGCCAACTAACACAAGTCATCTTGCGCGAAAAGGTAGACGACTGGCTGCTGGTCGATGAAGGCGACATTGAGCAGGCCATCGTGATGCTGCTGGAGATTGAAAAAACCCTGGTCGAAGGCGCCGGAGCGGCTGGGCTGGCCGCCCTGCTCAAACACCCGGCACGCTTTGCCGGCAAAAAGGTGGGGCTGGTGCTGTGTGGCGGCAACATCGATCCGCTGCTGCTGGCCTCGATCATTGAGCGCGGCATGGTGCGCGCGGGCAGGTTGACCCGCATTCAGGTCAGCGCACGGGACGTACCGGGCAATCTCGCGCGGATCACAGCCACCGTGGCCGACGCGGGTGCCAACATTGATGAAGTCCACCACCAGCGCGCCTTCACCTTGCTGGCCGCACAAAACGTTGCCATCGAGCTGGTGTTGCAGACCCGAGGCCGGGACCACGTGCAGCAGGTCATTGCAGCCTTGCAAGCCGCTGGATTCGACGCAACATCCATCTGAATGGTCACACTCCTGAACCGAGACTGGCATCCATTCGTCATCATCCGTTGTCAATGGCACGAATGAAGCGGTCTTTCGCGTTGATTTGTCGTCATTTTTTGCGGAATTGCTGTTCTCGGTAGTTCAAAGGTTGACGCGCTCCCCCTTGGCTAGCATCATCGGGCGGTCTGATAACCGTTGATAGGAGAAAGCCAGATGGACATGAATGCACTGTGGAATTCGTTGCAGAACACCCTCGGGGGTCACATCCCGCAACTGCTGGGCGCCTTGGCGATCCTGATCCTGGGCTGGCTGATTGCCACCGTGGTGCGTGCTGCGGTCCGCAAAAGCCTGGGCTTTTTCAATCTCAATCAACGTTTTGGGCAAGCCACTGGCAGCCCGGTAGACGTTGAAGGGGGTGTTGCCCTGGCGGGTTTCTGGCTGGTGATGCTGTTCACCCTGATTGCGGTCTTCAACTCGCTGAATCTGGCCATGGTGTCTGGCCCGCTGTCGGGTCTGGTCACCCAGATCACCGAGTACGCACCCCGTTTGCTGGCCGGCGGCATCCTCGCGCTGGTGGCCTGGCTGGTGGCCAGCCTGGTACGGGCATTGACCCAGAAACTGCTGGACAAAACCTCGCTGGACGAGAAGCTGTCCGAGCACGCACAAATGGCCCCCATCAGCGAAACCCTCTCCGGCACGCTGTTCTGGGTCGTGATTCTGCTGTTCCTGGCCATGATCCTGGATGCCCTGGGCATGCAAAGCCTGATGCAGCCGCTCAGCCACATGGTCGACAAGGCCCTGGCCATGCTGCCCAATGTGGTCGGTGCGGTGATCATTGGCGGCATTGGCTGGATCGTGGCCACCGTGCTGCGCCACATCACCAGCAACCTCAGCCGCACCGCGGGTGTGGACAAGTTCGGTGGTGACGCAGGTCTGAGCAGCAACGTCCGCCTCTCCAACGTGATCGGCTTGCTGGTTTTTGTGGCGGTGTTCCTGCCTTCGCTGATCGCCGCGCTGGACGCGCTCAAGGTCGAAGCCATTTCGCGCCCTGCAACCGACATGCTGTCCATGATCATGGCGGCTGTGCCGAACCTCATCGCTGCAGCGCTGATTCTGGTGATCACCTGGCTGGTGGCTTCGTTTGCCAGCAAGCTGTTGGCCAGCATTCTGGCCACTTTGGGCTTTGACACACTGCCCGAGCGCATCGGCATGGCTCACGCCTTCGAGGGCACCAGTGCCTCGACCTTTGTGGGCCGCATCGCCATGTTTTTTGCCATGCTGTTCGCCACCGTGGAAGCCGCTTCGCAGCTCGGCTTTGGGCAGGTCAGCTCGGTGGTCACCACCTTCATCAACTTCGGCGGCGACGTGCTGCTGGGCTCTGCCATCCTGGTGATCGGTTTCTGGCTGGCGAACGTGGCCCATTCGGCCATCGACCGCGCCAGCGGCCCGAACACACAGGGTCTGGCCAAGATCGCCCGCTTTGCGATTCTTGCGCTGGTGTTGGCCATGGGCCTGCGCGCCATGGGCATCGCCGACGACATCGTGAACCTGGCTTTTGGTCTGACACTGGGCGCCGTGGCCGTGGCCGTGGCCTTGTCCTTCGGCTTGGGCGGGCGCGAGGCCGCTGGCAAGCTGATGGAACACTGGCTGGCCCGCTACCGCAAGGAAGATTGAGGTATGGCGGCACTGGCCCCGGGCGTGGATGCCAAACTGCTCAGCGCCGCGCTGCGCGACTGGTTTGCTCCCTGGGTTCAGTCGCTGAACCTGCGGGTGGAGCACTTTGCGCCCGACGAAGTCACCTTGCGCCTGCCCTTCGACCCGTCCCTCAGCCGCATCGGCGGCATGGTTTGTGGGCAGGCACTGATGGCCGCCGCCGACACGGCTATGGTGCTGGCCATCGTGACCCGCCTGGGCAACCAGCAACCCATGACCACGGTACAACTGAGCACCAGCTTCCTCAAACCCCTGGCCGGGCAGGACGCGCTGGTTACTGCGCGGGTCATCCGAGCGGGCAAGCGCATGGTGTTCGGCGAGATCGACATCACGGCCGAAGCCGACGGGCAAAGTGTATGCCGGGCGAGCACCACTTATGCCCTGTTGTAGAACCTGTGGCGCCCCCAGATGCGGCACCATTTGGCGTCTGGGACGATGTTCGCCTTAAAATGCGGGGCAATTTCCCATACCAACAGGAGTCTTCCAGCATGTCCAAGCCTGCACACGAAAATCACAACGATCAGCCTCAAGACGTGGTGGAGTCGATTGTTCCCATGATGCCTATCGTGCTGCCCGTGGCTGGCGCGGTGTTGATCTTCCTGCTGGCCTTCATTGCTGTGTTCATGGCCTGATACGCCAACACGCAGGTAGCGCCAACAAAAAAAGCCACCGGGTTGCACCGGTGGCTTTTTTTGTTGGCGCCTTTATCTGGCGGGCGCCGCGCTTGGCGCAGCCGAAGCTGCACCAACCCGTCTGTCTTACTGACCAACTTTGAGCTGGCCGCCACGGCCCAGCCCGCCTTTGACTTCTTGCGCCTTGTAGTTGCGCAGCGAAATCACCATGTTGTTGTAGGCATCGGTGAACGCAGCCACAGTGGCTTTTCCAGCAGGCGAGCGCGAGAAACCGCCCAGGGCGCCACCAGCGCTGGGACCGAAGGCCCCGAGCGCCGCACCGAAGTTGGTCGCGGTTGCGTTGCCTTCAGCAATCCCGATCTGCACACCCGAGCGAATGTCCAACAGGGTGAGCGTCACCACAGAGGCCTTGCTTTCCAGAGAACCTGCCAGCATGGCCAGGTTGCGGTTGCGACCACCCAGCAAGCCACCCAAACCAGCAGCCAGGCCACCGGTGGAGTCGTTGTCGATGATGATGGCGGGTTCCAGGTAGTAGTCAGCTGCCACACGCTGGCCTTTTTGCTGCCGGGAACCCGCGCGGAATTCACCCGAATTGCGCTGCTTGTCGGTGATGGCCGACAAGCGCCCTTCGGTGCGCTGGCTGCCAATGGATGTGATCACAAAGCAGTTGGACTGCTGCACCGCCAAACGGATCATGGGTTCGATGGATGTGACCTGGGTGGCGCGGCCAAAGCTGCCCCACCATTCCTTGTCGCGACCATCATCCACGGCCAGCGTGCCCAGAGGTGCATCGCAGCGCTCCAGCGCGCTGTTGGCGCCGACGCTGGTTCCGCCAGCCGCGGCGCCGGAGGCAGCCGTGGCGCTTGTACCGGTCGTGATACGGCCGCCGCCAGCGCCACCGCAAGCGGCCAAAGATGCAACCGCCAAGGCCATGGCGGTCCAGCGCAGCGAAGTTTTCAAGGTAATCATGGAGGAGCTTTCTCTCAATGGGTGGTGGAAACGGAATACACCAAAGCGGCTTCAGGGCCGCTTTGGTGCGTCAATGAAAATACTAGCGCCCGGTGCGCCAGTAGCACCGGTAAGCATAGCTGCTGTACCAGCCAGTCAGCCAGCCGTTTTTGCGCCAGTGCTCGCGCCACTGGTAGGCTGCCTGCTCGCTCTTTTTGGCTTTTCGGGCCTCGACCAGCATCTTTTTGGACTCTGCATCGCCCCGGTCGGCGGCCATTGACAACCAGCGTTCGGCTTCTGCGGGATCGGAACCCATTTCTTCCAGACCGGTCATGTAAAAACGCCCCAAGGCCTGCTGTGCCTTCAGATCACCACGCTCACCGGCCTTGCGCATCCATTCAATGGCCAGGTAGCTGTTCTGCTCGACACCATCGCCGCGGAAGTAACGCAGACCAAGATCGCAAGCGCCACGGGGGTCGTCGCGCGCCACTTCGGTCAGCGCCAGCAAACGCTGCTCGGCTTCAGGGTCGCCTGCATCGGGCCGGAAGGTAGAGCTGTTGCGCGGGCGGTCAGAGCAACCACTGCTGTCACAAATGCGAATGGTGGGAACCGCTCCAGAAGCGTCTGCAACCACCTGCGCGCTGGCACCTGCGCTCAACAGCACGCTCGCCAGAAAGTAAATCTGAATTTTCATCGACACCCCCTTTTTTTGTGCCTTTTGGCACAGGCGAAACAGTATAGCCACATCAAATTCCTCCATCAAACCCGGCCGACCCGCAGCACTGGGGCAACACAGCGCAGGCAAAACCGGGTGCTGCGTCCGCCGTTTTCATGCCGCTGGCACCGCCGTCAGCAAAGGTCTTTTGTGCCACGCGCACAAAACGCCACCAAGCACACTCAGCACCACCAGCAACAGGGCTGCACCAGAGAGCCCGCTCTGGTCGAACGCCCAGCCCCCCAGCAAGGGGCCTGCAATGGTGCCCAGGGCGTAGGCGGTCACCATCCATGACATGCCTCGCACCAGTGCGGCACCTTCCAGCCGCCGCCCCATTTCGACCACCACCAGGGTATAGACAGCCCCACCCACACCGCCGAGTACAAAGCCCGTCAGCCACAAGAGCCATGGAAATGCCGGGCCCCAGAACCAAAGGGCCAGATTGGTCACAAGGAGCACCGACCAGGCCACCCGCATGGAGCGCGCGCACCCCCAGCGGTCGCAGGCCATGCCGGACGGGGTCTGCAACAGGGCGCTGCCCGCGCCCACCAGCGCCCCCAGCCAAGCGGCGCCTGAAACACTGAAGTCCAGGCGCAAGGCCAGGGAAGGCAAAAGGCCGGTGAATCCGCTTTCCAGCAAACCACCGAGCGCACCCATCACCGCCAGCGGGCCCAACAAGGCCATGGTCGGCCGGGCATCCTGCAACGGGATGCATCCGGCACCTTCCAGGCGCGAAGGCGCCTTTTTACCGGCCAGCAAACGCAAAGGCACAAACAGCGCCGTGCTGCACACCAGCATGACGCTGGCCCAAGCCAGGGGCGACACACCCAGAGGCAAGACCCACACCAATACCGCAGGCCCCGCCATCATGCCCAGACCCACACCGGTTTCAAAAATCCCTATACACAAGCCCTGCTGGCCCGGCGGTGCCAGCTCGACCATCCAGGCCTCACAACACACCCACAGCACGCCACCCAGAAACCCCGTCGCCAACAAGCCCAGCAGCCAGACCTCGTAAGCCGGTGTCAGCGCCATGCCCACCATCAGAAGCGCCTCCAGGCCACAAGCAACAGGAACCAGCCGGGCCGTGCCCCAGCGCCGCACCATCACATGGGCAGTGGAGGTAGCGGCCACAATGCCGACCCAGAAAGCCGCGACCACCAGACCCACTGCCAGAGCGCCGCGCCCCTGCCCTGTCAATGCCAGGGTGATATGGGTAAGCGCCAGGAATTCGGCCGCCACCAGCAACAAATAGGCAGCGGGCAACAAAGCCAGGGCGGCACGGCGAGCAAACAAGAGGGAGAACATGGCGACCTACAAACTCAATCGGGTTGGAAAAACCAGGAATTTCCGGCTCTTCTGATGCTAGGAACTGCGGTGGCTGTCGTCTTCCCCCTTTTCAGGGGGGAGACCCCACAGGCCTTACCCACTCTTGAGGACGCAAACCGCCCAAATGCTGGCTGAACCATGGTTCGGCAGCTCAAAGGGCTACCGGTTGCGCCAGGCCGAGCAGCCCAGCCTGTCACACGGATTACCTGGGCCATGCTAGAAAGCGGGTTGTCGACTGTCTTCCCCAGGCTTTGGGGAACAACACCCTTTTGCACGGAATAGGTCCCTCGCCTTGAGGGCGGCTTGATGCTGGAACACCACAACACACACCCGCTGCCGGGGCGCATGAGCGGCGCCGTACTGATCCTGGAAGACCTGCCGGAGCCTCGTCGCTGGCTGTGCGAACTGGTGCGCCAGGCCTGGCCCGAGGTAGGCTGGCTCGACGAAGCCGCCGATCTGCAAACCGCCCACCAGTGGCTGTCCACCCGCCGTTATCAGGTCGCGCTGGTGGACTGGGAACTGCCCGACGGCAATGCCGCCGGACTGATCCAACGGCTGAGCAACGAAGCGCCCGAGACCCTGGTAGTGGTCAGCACCATCCACGAAGACGACGACCGGGTGTTTGCCGCCTTGCGGGCCGGCGCCCAGGGCTACATCCTCAAATCGCAAGCCAGGGAGCAAGTGTTGTCACAGTTGAGGGCCCTGGCCAGCGGTGAGCCGGCGCTGTCGCCCTCCATCGCCCACAAGGTACTCGCTCACTTTCGTACCCTGGGTGAAGTACCCAGGAAAAATGCAGAGCGACCGGCCGGTGATGCGCTCGAAGCCAGCCTGACCGCGCGCGAAACCGACGTTTTGCGCCTGCTGGCCAAAGGCTACCGCAACACCGAGGCCTCCGAGTTGCTGGGCATCACCCCCAACACGCTGGGCAGCTACATCAAGACGGTGTACCGGAAACTCGGTATCTCCTCCCGCGCACAGGCGGCCGTGACGGCGCTGCGCATGGGGTTGACGGACTGACGCTCACGCGCCGCCTGCCACGGGAGTCGCGGCTGGCACCGGATCAGTTAGACAAAGGCAGCCGCAGGCACACGCTCGCTCCCCAGGGCGCGGGGCCGTTCTTGCGGCGCAGCCGGGCGCCGATCTGCTGAGCGCGGGCGTCCATGCCGCGCAGGCCGAAGCCTGGGCTGGGGCTGCCCGCCGGCGGAGGTGGACCAAAGCCCTGGCCGTTGTCGCGCAGGCAGAGCGTCAGGCCGACGCTGTCGGCCTGGGCGAGCACCTGGAAACGATCGGCGCCGGCGTGCTTGAGGGTGTTGGTGGCGCACTCTTGCAGGATGCGCAGCAACTGGTGCAAGGTCTCGGGCGGCAGCACCACATCGTCCACGCTGTCGTCCAGTTCCCAGAGCACCTGCACACCCGCCTGGGCAAGGCGATCGTTCCAGTGCTGGCGCCAGTTGGCCAGCGCACCCACCAGGCGCCCGTCGGTGCTCTGGGTGCTCAGCAGTTGCCGCAACTGGCCCAGGCTGTCTTGCAGGGCGAGCACCACATCGGCCTTGCTCAGCGCGTCGCGCTCCACACCGCGCAGCGCCGTCATGAGCTGGGCGCCCAGGCTGTCGTGCAGCTCCCGCATGATCTGCGAGCGCTCTTCGCGCGCCGCTTCGCGTTTCTCGTGTTGTGCCAACGCTTCGTAACTGGCCTGCAATTGCTGGCGCGCCTGCTGCACGCGCTGCTCCAGCTCGGCCTCGGCGGAGCGCGACTTCTGCAGCTCGCTGAGCACGTAATCAGCGGTCACAAAGGCGTAGGCCAGCACCACGGCAGCAAAGCCCCAGATGATCATGGTGCCGCGGGTGGCGGGTGTGTAGTTAGAAGCAAGACCCAGATCGTGCACCGCGCCAAGTAGCAACAGCAGATAGCCCAGGGCAATGGTCACGGTCCAGCTGGGCTTGAGCACCTGGCGATGGCGCAACGTGAACCACA
Source organism: Hydrogenophaga sp. (assembly GCA_036746335.1). Lineage (GTDB taxonomy): Bacteria > Pseudomonadota > Gammaproteobacteria > Burkholderiales > Burkholderiaceae_C > Hydrogenophaga. The sequence continues at coordinate 9,471 of DAIOEI010000044.1, forward strand.
CGATGTACAGCAGCGCCACATTGCCCGAGATCTGTACCAGGTTGCGCAACAGCAGCGTACCCCATGGGATCCAGACAGCGACCATGGACGCCAGCGTGAACAGCACCCAGACCAGGGTGAGGCTGCGCTGGCGCGGCTGGGTCAACAGGGACGACTGCTCCCAAGAAGCAGCGAGCGCGAGCAGCACAAAGCAGAAAATCAGATACGGATTGAGCTGCTCGTAGAGCAGCGGCGGCAGATCGACGCTTGACCAGTGGATCAACCAGTGCCGCACGGCCATGGCACCGCACATACCTGCAAAAAATCCCAGCAAACGAAACTCGGGGCGCGCGATCCACAGCAGCAGCGCGATCAGAAACAGTGTTCCGCTGAACACGATGGTGATGAACACCGGATCGGCCACCCGCGCAAATTCGCTGGTGTGCAGCAAGGTCAAAGGGCCGACAGAGCCCTGGTGTAAATGCACCAGGCCATTGCGCATGAACGGGCGTGTCTGAAACACCAGTTCGATGTCGGCACCACCCACCGGCAGGGCGAACAGGGCGGGGCTTCGGCCGTTGAACACGCTGGAGGCGTGGGCCGAGAGTTCGGGCAGGGGCAGAAGCCGGCGCGCTGGCTGGCCATTGATGCTCAACCGGTAAGGCGCCCCCACGCGGAAAATCCAGAGCGCCTGCGCGGTTGCACCGTCGGGTCGCCCCCCTTCAAAACGCCAGCGGTAGGTCAGCCGGACCTGGTCGTTCAGCCAGGCCGAGGGCAAGGTGTCGGGCAACGCCACGGTCTGGGCCGAAAGCAAGGTCTGGCCGCGCCAGGCCTCACGGTGGGCCTGCTGCAGCTCGGTGGCCTGCGCCGC
>DAIOEI010000045.1:0-10278 GCA_036746335.1 Hydrogenophaga sp.
CCGTCGGGCGAAAGCCCCACGTTGCTGTAAGCCATGACAAACACGCTGTTGTCGGCGGCGACGATCAGGTCGCAAGCCAGGGCCAGCGAGAACCCTGCACCGGCGCAGGCGCCTTCGACCGCGGCCAACACGGGTTTGGGGAAAGCGCGGATGGTTTCGATCCAGTTGTGCAGGCTCTCGATGCTTTGTGCCTGAACCTCAGGCGCTTGCTGGCGGTTGTCCAGCAGGCGCTGCAGGTTACCGCCTGCGCAAAAGTGGCTGCCTTCGCCGGTGATGACCACAGAGCGCACCTCCGGATTCGATTCGGCCACGTTCAGGGCCTCCACACCGGCGGCATACATCTCCGGACCCAGCGCATTGCGATGCTCCGGGTTGCTGATCGTCAGCACCATGGTCTGGCCGTGGCTGTGACTCTTGAGGCTGGCGGTCATGATCAGCCCTCTTCGTGCATCAGGCTCAGCCCCAGTGCGCCACGGCGGCGCAGCCATGGCGAAGGGCGGTAGCGTGGGTCCCCGTAAACTGTACCCATGTTGAACAAAATCTCCAGCACATTGGTCGGGCCGATGCGGTCACCCATGGCCAGTGGGCCCATGGGGTAGCCCAGTCCGAGCGTGACCGCAATCTCCAGGTCTTTGGGTGAGCAGATGCCTTGCTGGCAGATGTCTGCCGCGATGTTGACAATGGTTGCCACCACGCGCTGCGTCACGAAGCCGCCGCTGTCTTTGATCACGCTCACGGCCTTGCCATCTTTGGCGAACAGCGCATGGGCGGCATCGCGCATGTCGGCGCGGGTGGCTGGATTGGTGGCGAGGACGCGGCGCTTGGTGGCGGCATCGTCGAGCATCATGTCAATGCCGACGGTGCGCGTGGGGTCCAGGCGCTCCACGGCGGCCACGGTAGTCACATCAAAACCGAGCGGGGCCACCATGATCAGGGCGCTGGCAGAGGGCTGTTGTGCCGTTTCTATGCTGGCGCCCAGGTTCTTGAGCAACTGGTAGAGCTCGGCCCTGCGTGCCGCCTTGGGCGAGACCCACACTGGCGGCAGCTGTGAGACCTGTGGTGTTGCGCTGTCCTGCGGCACTTGAGCCACGCCTTGTTCATAGGCGTAAAAGCCCTCGCCCACTTTTTTTCCAATCACGCCGCCGGCGAGCCGCTGCGCGGTGATCACGCTGGGCCGGTAACGCGGCTCCTCGAAATACTGACGGTAGATGGACTCCATCACCGGGTGCGACACATCCAGAGCGGTCAGGTCCATCAACTCGAATGGGCCCAGGCGAAAGCCCATCTGGTCCTTGAGGATGCGGTCGATGGTCGCGAAGTCTGCCACCCCTTCCGAGGCCACCCTCAGCGCCTCCGTGCCGTAACCGCGACCTGCATGGTTGACGATAAAGCCCGGGGTGTCTTGTGCCGATACAGGCGTATGACCAAACTGGCGTGTGTATTCGATGAGTTGCTGGCATACAACAGGGCTGGTCTTCAATCCAGCGATTACCTCGACCACCCGCATGAGGGGGACCGGGTTGAAAAAATGGTAGCCAGCGAGTTGCTGCGGGCGTTTAAGGGCGGCGCCAATGGCAGTGACCGACAAAGAGGAGGTGTTGGTTGCCAAGATCGCTGTGGGCTCGATCATGGCCTCCAAATCGGCCAAAACCCTCTGCTTGATCTCCAGCTTTTCGACGATAGCTTCCACCACCAACTGGCAATCGGCCAGATCGGCCAGGCGATCAGCCACGAGAACGCGTCCCTCAAAGGCCTTGAACGCAGCTTCGTCAATTTTCGACTTGGCCAGGAGTTTGTGCCACGTGTCGAGCAGGGTGGCTTGTGCCGCACTGGCGGCACCGGGCTGAGCGTCGAAAAGCCGCACCGTGCTGCCGGCCTGGGCTGCCATTTGAGCGATACCTCGGCCCATGGCGCCAGCGCCTACGATACCGACACATTGAAAAACAGAATGCATATGAAATGAAAGTAGTATTGCGTGAAGAACTGCGCCAAGCTATGACAAAATGTTCGAATTCAAGAATGAAGGGACTTGACGTGCGCGCACTATGGATAGGCTCTGTTTTGCTGTCAACTGCCTTGTGCAGTCAGGCCGTCACTCTCGGTCGCCACAGTGGTGCTGCCATCATCGGGCGCTCGCTCGATATACGGGTCCAGTTGTTGGGCGAGCCCGGCGAAGACCTGGCTGCGCAGTGCATACAGTCGGAGGTGTTGTACGGCGACTCCCTGGTGTCTTCCAGCGTGGTCAGTACAGCGGTTCAACGCAGCGCGCCGGATGCCCAAGCCTCCATTCGCATCCTGGCCAACCGGCCGGTGGATGAGCCCATTGTCACGGTGAACGTGCGTGTCGGATGCACCGCGCCGTTTTCGCGTCGGTTCGTACTGCTGGCAGATTTTGTCAGTGAACCCGCATCTCCTGCTGCGGGTACGGGAGTTTCCACCAGTGCGCTGACGAATTTGCCGACGGTGGGTGCCGGGGAAAGCGCGCTGGCGCCAGCCGCGCCTGCTGCTGGATCGATTGCCTTGCAGGCGGCGCGTGATTTGTCGGCTGCGCAGGAGTCTCGCGCGCCTGATCGCGGCGCTGGCTTGGAGGCCGCAGCGGCAGCGCCCACTCGCAGCGCAGAGCCCAGGCGCGCTGCACAGAGCGTTGTCAGACGGCCTGCACCTGCTGAACCCAGTGTTCCCCGGTTGCAGCTCGATCCGGTGGATCTGAGTCTGAGCATTGACCGCGACCCTGTTCTGAAAATTTCGCTTGCCATGCTCAGCGAGCCGACCAGTTCCGATGAGGAGCGTGCTGCCGCTGCTGCGCTGTGGAAGGCTATCAATGCCTCGCCAGAAGATATCCTGCGAGATGGTCAGAAGCTTTCGGTACTTGAAGCGGAGGCCAAAGGTTTACGCGAGCAAGAGGCCCGGAATCGGGCAGCCTTGCAGGACATGGAGAGCCGGCTGGAGTCCTCGCGTTACATCACGTGGCTTGCGTACCTGCTCGGTGCCTTGCTGCTGCTGGCCTTGCTGGGCATTGCGTTGGTGATGCGACGCAAAAACGAGCGGGAACGGGCTGCGCCCGAGAAAGCCTGGTGGGCAGGCGCCGAAAAGGCAGACAAGGCCAAGGAGAAGCCGAGCCGTAAAGCTGTGGTGTCAACCAAGGCGGCATTGGCCGCCCGTCAGGAACCTACTGGCGTGGACCTCGATCTGGACCTGGCGAGCGATTCGTCCTTCGACGACTACCAGTCGCTCAGTGGACCGCTGGTGGACGATTCCCTCAGCGCCTTGCTGACCAAAACGCCAGACAACGCTCCAAGTCTGCCCAACCCCGCACGTTCGGTGGCCACAGAAGAGCTGTTTGACGTGCAGCAGCAAGCAGACTTTTTTGTTTCCCTCGGTGAAACCGATAAGGCCATCGGCGTCTTGAAGGATCACCTGTCCGACAACCAGGAACCCAGCCCGCTGGCTTACCTGGACTTGCTCAAGCTCTACCACCAGTTGGGTCACGAAGCCGACTACAACGCGTTGCGGGAGGACTTCAACCGCACTTTCAATGCCAGCGCGCCGCCTTTTGAACAATACACCGACGACAGCCGTGGTTTGGACAGCTATGAAACTGCGTTTGGCCGGATTCAGGCGCTTTGGCCGCAACCGCGAGTGTTGGACGTCATTGAGCAGTCCATCTTCAAGGAAGCCAATGACCCGGATGGCGAGGTGTTCGGTTTAGAGGCCTACCGGGAACTGCTCTTGCTGCACTCGATTGCCAAAGAAATGGTCAAGCGTGAGCAGGGAGATGCCGGTGATCTGGTGGACTTTCAGCACACCGCGATCAAGCCCCTGAAGGCAGCGGCGCACAGCGGCGTTGCTGCTGCGGTTGCTGCGGCTGCTGCTGCAGTCTCCGCAACAGAGGAGCGGCTGACTCAGCCAAATATCGAAGAGATGCCGATGGCTTCTCCCCGACTCGGCCTGGATGTGGACCTGGATGCCTTGTCGGAAATCTCTGCCTTCGAAGCCTCCCTGCCTGAGGTGGCAGCTCCCGTTGAGCCAACTGCGAAGCCGATGCCGCCACCGGGCAAAACGTCGGAGCAGCAAGGCAACCTAATCGATTTTGAGGTACTCGACTTCATGCCGCCAGAGATCGATGGAGAGCCTGCAAAACCGGATGGCGACAAGCCCGTCTGAGTTCCGATCAACTGCCTTCACAAGCAACAAAAAGCCGTCTTTTGAGGACGGCTTTTTGTTGCGCGCTTCTCAAGGCAGACGTTGATGCCTTTGGCTGCTCGGTTCTCAATACCTTTCGGTTGGAACTGCGCAACCAGTCCCGATATGTTTATCTGCCGATGAGTTTTACCGCCGCACCTGAAGTGCGCCGGGATTGACGATATGCGTCGGTGTGCCCTTGATGTAGTTCACCACGTTGTCGAAGGCCGAACCGAACAAGGTTTCGTAATTGTTCAACTCGACGTAACCAATGTGCGGCGTGCAGATGCAGTTTTCCAGGCGCAGCAAGGCGTGCCCTTGCAAAATGGGCTCCGACTCAAACACATCCACAGCAGCCATGCCGGGGCGGCCGCGATTCAGGGCAGCCAGCAGCGCGTCGGATTCGATGAGTTCCGCTCGCGACGTGTTGACCAGCAGGGCGGTTGGTTTCATGCAGGCGAGGTCTTCCAGGCTGACGCAACCATGGGTCTTTTCACTCAGGCGCAGGTGCAGGCTCAAGATGTCAGCTTCACTGAACAAGGCTTCTCGGCTGGTGGCTACCACGTAACCATCCGCTTGAGCCCTCGCGCGCGCTTCTTCGCTGCCCCACACCAAGACTTGCATGCCAAAGGCCTTGCCATATCCCGCAACGAGTCGACCAATGCGGCCATAACTCCAGATACCCAGGGTTTTGCCATGCAGCACCATGCCCAGTCCAAAATTGGCGGGCATGGATGCGGACTTGAGGCCCGACTGCTGCCAGGCACCATGCTTGAGGCTGGCCACATATTGGGGTATTCGCCGCATGGATGACATGATCAGCGCCCATGTCAGCTCGGCGGTGGAAACCGGCGAGCTCACGCCCTCAGCCACGGCGATGCCGCGCTCGGTGCAAGCTTCGACATCGATGTGCGCCCCGACCCTACCGGTCTGGGCAATCAACTTCAGCTTGGGGAGCTTCTCCACCAACTGGCGGTTGATCTGGGTGCGCTCGCGAATGAGGACCAGGACATCCGCATCCCGCAAGCGAACCGACAGTTGCCCCACGCCTTTGACGGTATTGGTGAACACTTTGGCAGGGTGGGCTTCCAGCTTTTCTGCACAGTGCAGTTTGCGGACCACATCTTGGTAGTCGTCCAGAATCACGATGTTCATGGGGGTATTGTGCCTGCACCCTTTGCCAAGACCCGCAAGTGGCTGCCTTGGCTGCCACCCTGGGGTCATGGGCCGCCATGATCAACGTTCAGTCGCGGCGGTCGAGGGCGGCAAGTCGGTCCAGTTCTGCACACACATCGGCCATTCGGCCTGCAATCCAGAGGCGGCCATCGCCGGTTAGCCGCGCTTGTGCTGCTGGCTTGGTATGGGCTGCAGCTTGGCGGCGTGCAGGGGCTCTGCCTTTGTGCGGCTTGATGGCGACAACTGACGGTATCGAGGCCCACTGCGGAGCTCCAGCAGCTGGCGCCAGCCAGCCTGCCCGGCGGAATTTGTGCAGCAAAGGGGCTGCTTCGCGCCCACGCCGGGTGACGTCTGCCGTTGCACCATTGACATGGCGGTCAGGCAACCAACAGTCGATCAGTTGCAGTGGAGCACGCCAGGTTTTGGAGGCTGAAAAGAATCCCATGTGAAACTCCAGAAAAGGGGTTGGACACAGGCAGGATTGAGATGAAGACCGCACACGCAGGGGTCTACCCGCACGCACTTGGCGCGCTGGTCTACCGCCCGCCACCTGCGAAGGCAGCCTGGGGTCAATTCATAACTGGAAGCTGTTGCGGATCAACCCCACGGCCAAGCCTTCGATTTCAAAGGGTTCACCGGGTTCGACCACGATGGTTTGATAGTCGGGATTTTCAGCGTGCAACTCAATGACGTCTTGACGGCGCATAAAGCGCTTGACGGTCACGTCTTCGCCCAGGCGGGCCACCACGATTTGCCCATTTTTGGCTTCCCTTGTGGATTGCACGGCCAGCAAATCGCCGTCGATGATGCCGATATCCCGCATGGACATGCCCCGAACTCTCAGCAGGTAGTCGGGTGTGCGCTGAAACAGGCTGCGCTCGACCTGAAAGGTCTGATCCACATGCTCCTGCGCCAGAATGGGCGAACCTGCGGCCACACGACCGATCAGGGGCAACATCAGCTGCGACAAGCCAGGCAGCGGCAGTGTAAGCTGACGGGCACGCGACTCGTTGATCGACCGGAGATCTTCGCTGCGCAAGCGGATGCCGCGCGAGGTGCCGCTCACCAACTCGATCACACCTTTGCGCGCAAGGGCTTGCAGATGTTCTTCGGCCGCATTGGCGGACTTGAAGCCCAGCTCGCTTGCAATTTCGGCACGGGTCGGCGGGGAACCGGTGCGTGCGATCGCAGAGTGGATGAGTTCCAGAATTTGCTGTTGTCGGGCGGTGAGCTTGGGCGAAGTTTGCAGCGACTCGATCATGGGGGCCTCGTGGAGAATCGGAAGACAAGGTCAGGAAGCTGTGGCACGAACTGTATGCTTGTTCAACTGTTTTCTTATCCAGTGGCTGTATTTTTGACCAGTTTAGGGGACTTGGCAAGTGGCAGATGAAATTCAAGCTTTTCAACGGGTCATCCTGGGTACGGGAGGCACTATTGCAGGCCGAGCGGCGCGGCCTGGCGACAACGTCGGCTATGTGGCGGGCCAGGTGGGTGCGTCCGATCTGGTGGCGGCCATCCCGCAACTGGCCGGTATGGCGCTGGAGGTGGAGCAGGTTGCACAGCTTGACAGCAAGGACATGGGCTTTGCAGTTTGGCAAGCACTGGCGGCTCGGGTGGCCTGCCATCTGGCGCGTGACGAAGTCTCAGGCGTGGTAATCACACACGGCACAGACACGCTGGAAGAAACCGCCTTTTTCTTGCAACAAGTACTCAAGCCTGGGAAGCCGGTGGTCTTGACCTGCGCCATGCGTCCCGCAACGGCGCTGGTTCCCGATGGTCCGCAGAATCTGCTGGATGCCGTGATGGTGGCCGGAGATGCCGCCGCATTCGGTGTGGTGGCGGTGTGCGCCGGGCAGGTTCATGCCGCGCAGCATGTCACCAAAGTGCACAGTTACCGCACTGATGCATTCGACTCCGGTGATGCGGGCCCCATCGGTTGTGTGGAAGAAGGTGTACTGCGCTTGTTTCATCCCTGGCCCGCACAGCGCCCACCGAGTCCATTTGACGCCAAGGGTCTGGCGCGTATACAGGGCGCTGATGTGATGCCCCGGGTCGAGTGGCTGAACAGCCATGCCGATGCCGACGGAGCAGTCGTGCGCGGTTTGTTGGCCTTGGGTGCTCAGAGGCCTGAGCTCGTGCCGCGTGGCATGGTGGTGGCGGGTACAGGCAACGGCACTCTGCACCGCTCTCTGCTGGAGGCTCTGAGCGAGGCACAGGCAGCCGGAGTACGGGTGGTTCGTGCCACCCGCTGCGCCCGCGGTCGGGTCATTTCCGACGGGCAGAGCCTGTTTTCCGAAGTAACAGACCTCCCACCAGCCAAGGCGCGGCTGTCGCTTGCGCTGGCCTTGCTGGAGGCATAAGCCCGTGTTCGCCGCCTTGGGCAGCCATCCTTGGGCCTACCCGATGCTGGAGGTGGTGCACATTTTGGGCATCGCTCTGCTGCTGGGGAACCTGACCTTGTTGGAGTTGCGGGTGTTTGGCTGGGGGGCGGCTTTGCCACTGCCAGCACTAGCCCGGCTGAGCCTGACGCTGGTTGCTCTGGGGTTTTTGCTGGCCGCAGCGACCGGCTTGCTGATGTTCGCGACGCAGGCAGGGGAACTGTTGGCCAACCGGGCATTCACAGCAAAGATGCTGCTGTTGATGCTGGCGGCATGCAACGCTGGCTGGTTCCACGCCAGGCGCTCGCTGGAACGGCTGGACACGACGGCCCGCATGATCATGTTGCTGTCCAGTGTGATCTGGCTGCTGGTCCTGACCTGTGGGCGCTGGATTGGTTACATCTGAAGGAGTGCAACATGCAAAGACGAGAATGGCTTCGGCTTACCGGCGCATGCACTGGTCTGGCCCTGCTGCCCGGTTGGGCGCGAGCACACCACGGTTGGAGCAGTTTTGACCAAGACCGCCCGATCTATCTGGAAGGACGTGTGGTCGAGGTGAAGTGGCGCAACCCCCATGCGGAACTGGTGCTGGAAGTGCCCGAAATGCTGAGCTTGCCTGCCGATCTGGCCAAGCGCAGTTTGCCCGCACAGACCGCCGGGGTGGATGGCCCGGCCTTGTTGGCCCGGACCGGTTTGCCGCGGCGGCAAGACAGGCGCTGGGAGGTCGAGCTTGCACCCCTGTTCCGGATCGGTCAGTGGCAAATGCCCGAGATCAAAACGGGCACTTCCCTGGCACTGGTGGGATTCACTTTCAAAGGTGAACAGGGTGCTGCACTGCTGCGTGCAGAGTACGTGTTCCTGGACGGAAAAACCTACGGCCTGCGTTCCAGCCCTGTCTGAGGCACAAAAAACCCGGCGCGCGGCCGGGCTTTGGCGTTGCAGAGTTGCGCAGTGATCAGGTAGAAAGAGCTTCCAGTGCACGAGCTGTGATGTCATCCACCGAACCCATGCCACTGATGGCGCGGTATTTGGGTGCGGAAACCGCATCGGACTGCGCCCAGCCACTGTAGTACTCAACCAGCGGACGGGTTTGTGCGCTGTAGACCTCCAGGCGCTTTTTCACCGTCTCTTCTTTGTCGTCATCGCGCTGGATCAGGGGCTCGCCGCTCAGGTCGTCCACACCGTCGACCTTGGGCGGGTTGAACTTGACATGGTAGGTGCGACCAGAGGCCGGGTGCGAGCGGCGACCGCTCATGCGCTCGATGATGGCCTCGAAAGGCACGTCGATTTCAAGCACATAGTCCAGCTTCACACCAGCGGCCTTCATGGCATCGGCCTGAGGGATGGTGCGGGGGAAACCGTCAAACAGGAAACCGTTGGCGCAGTCGGCCTGGGCGATGCGCTCCTTGACGAGATTGATGATGAGATCGTCGCTGACCAGTCCGCCCGACTCCATCACGGACTTCGCTTGCAGACCCAGAGGTGTGCCGGCCTTGACCGCAGCGCGAAGCATGTCTCCGGTAGAGATCTGGGGAATGCCGTATTTCTGGCAAATGAAGGTGGCCTGTGTACCTTTGCCGGCACCCGGTGCGCCCAACAGAATCAATCTCATCGCAGTCCTTTTTGCTCAGGGGTTCTAAGGAAAGCCGCTTGTCTCGAGCGGCAGCCCCAGGGTTGGTCTCCCAGGGCAGGTTTTTTGAGGATAGCACGCACTCCCCACCCTCTGGCTTACAGGCCAGCCGGGCTTGATAAGGCGCTTACCTCAGCAAGCTCACCCACTGGCCAGAAGCGCGCGCACCCGTTCAAGGTCTTGCGGTGTATCCACGCCGGGCCCTGGAGCCTGGTTGCACAGATGCACTGCTATACGTTCGCCGTGCCAGAGCACGCGCAACTGCTCCAGGGATTCGATGCCTTCCAGTGGTGCCACTGGAAGCCTCGGGAAGCGGCGCAAAAAACCTGCGCGGTAGGCATACAGACCCACGTGGCGCAAAGGCGGCGGTGAGGGCAGCTCCGATACAGGCCAGCCGTGGGCTGAGGTATCGGGCATGGCATCTCGCCACCAGGGGATCGGTGCCCTGCTGAAGTACAGCGCAGTCTGTTGGTCGTCCAGCACCACCTTCACGACATGGGGGTTGATAAAGTCAGCCCATTGGTCGATCGTATGTGCCGCCGTGCTCATCACACAGTTGGCCCGCGCCTGCAGCAGGCGGGCAACGGCGTTGACCAGCTCGGGGTCCATCAGCGGCTCGTCACCTTGTACATTGACAACGATGGCCTGGTCGTCCAGTTCCAGCTGGTCACAGGCTTCCGCGAGGCGGTCACTGCCGGAGGTGTGGTCGGTCCGGGTCAGGATCGCGGTCACGCCATGTTCCTCACAAGCCCGCACGATGGATACATCGTCTGCAGCCACCACACAGCGGTGTGCTGCACTCAGTCCGGCCCTCTGCGCCACGCGCACCACCATGGGCAGGCCACCTATATCGGCCAGCGGTTTGCCGGGCAATCGGCTGGAGCCCAGCCGGGCAGGAATGATGACGGTGAA
>DAIOEI010000046.1:0-10267 GCA_036746335.1 Hydrogenophaga sp.
TAGCCGACCAGGTGCTGATGTTGCAGTACTCGGTGTATTCGGTGATCAGCCCCGAGGGCTGTGCTTCCATCCTCTGGAAAACCAGCGACCGCGCCAGCGACGCAGCCGATGCGCTGGGCATCACCGCACACCGCCTCAAGGCGCTGGGCCTTGTGGACAAGATCGTCAACGAGCCGGTGGGAGGCGCGCACCGGGACCACGCACAAATGGCCGCCTTCCTCAAGCGCGCACTTAACGACGCCTGGCGCCAGTTGGCCGATCTCAAGGTCAAAGAGCTGCTGGAGCGCCGCCATGCGCGCCTGGACGGCTATGGCCGCTTCACCGACACCAAGGCCGACACCAAGCGCTGATCGCTTGACCACCGAAGCTGGGTCGAATCCTTGCCAGCCGGCGCTGCTCGATTGGTGCAGGCGCTGGCCGCTCAAGCCTCAGGCATGTGTGGCTGTGGCCTACAGCGCTGGCGCTGATTCTGCTGCGCTGCTGTGTGCTGCACAGTCACTCTGGCCCGGTAGAGTCACCGCCCTGCACGTACACCACGGACTGCAAGCCGCAGCCGATGGTTTTGAGGCCACTGCGCGCGAGCTCTGCCAACGTTTGGAACTGCCCTTGCTTCTGGCGCATGTCAGTGCGCTGCCCGCCCCTGGGCAAAGCCCTGAAGACGCCGCCCGCATCCACCGCTACGCAGCGCTCGCAAGGCTGGCGGGTTCGGTGGGCGCGGACGTGGTGCTGCTGGCTCAACATGCCGATGACCAGGCAGAAACGGTTTTGCTGGCGCTCAGCCGCGGCGCTGGCCTGCCTGGTTTGGCGGCCATGCCTGAACGCTTCGAACGCCACGGGGTGTGTTTCGGGCGCCCTTTGCTCGGGCTTGCTGGGGTGCTGCTGCGCAACTGGCTGCAGGCCAGTGGCACTTCTTTTGTGGACGACCCGAGCAATGCCGACCTGCGTTACACGCGCAACCGCATCCGTGCCGAGTTGTTGCCTGCCTGGCAGAACGCCTTCCCGGGTTTTCGCCCCATGCTCGCACGCACGGCGCGCCATGCTGCGCAGGCACAGGAGCTGTTGGATGAACTGGCGCGCATCGATCTGCTGCACACCGGCCAGCCTCCTGCCATCGTGGCGCTGCAATCGCTGAGCCCGCAGCGCCAGGCCAATGCTCTGCGGCTCTGGCTGCGTTCGCAATGGGGTGTGGTGCCCAGTGAGGCGCAAATGCAGGCCTTGTTGTGTCAAGTGGATGCTTGCCGTACCCGTGGACATCGGATGCAGCTAAGAGTCGCTGGTGGCACGCTCGTGCGCGATGGCGCATGCCTGGCGTTCAGCGGGCCTGACAACCGCTCGCCGATATAATCCCAAGGCTTTGCCGGTCTTGCCCGGTACTCCTTTCAGCCGTGAAGGCTGGAGCACCTGCGGTTGGTTTGCTGCAAGGTCTCCACCGCTTCTCAACCCATTCCCTACCCGATGGCTTTGATTGTTCACAAGTACGGCGGCACCTCCATGGGGTCCACCGAGCGCATCCGCAACGTCGCCCGGCGCGTCGCCAAATGGCACCGGGCTGGCCACCAGATGGTGGTCGTGCCCAGTGCCATGAGCGGCGAGACCAACCGCCTGCTCGGCCTGGCCAAAGAGCTGCAACCGTCCAGCCAAGACAGCGCCTACGGTCGCGAGCTGGACATGCTGGCTGCCACCGGTGAGCAGGCCTCTTCTGCGCTGCTGGCCATTGCACTGCAAGCCGAAGGCGTGCCCGCCGTCAGCTACGCAGGCTGGCAGGTGCCGATCAAGACCAACAGCGCCTACACAAAAGCCCGTATCGAATCGATCGACGACGCCCGTGTGCGCGCGGATCTCGATGCGGGCAAGGTGGTGATCGTCACCGGCTTTCAGGGTATGGACGCCGATGGCAACATCACCACACTCGGGCGAGGCGGCAGCGACACCTCGGCTGTGGCTGTGGCGGCGGCGATGAAAGCCGCCGAATGCCTGATCTATACCGACGTGGACGGCGTTTACACCACCGACCCGCGCGTGGTGCCCGAAGCCCGGCGCCTGGAACGCGTGAGTTTTGAAGAAATGCTGGAGATGGCCAGCATGGGCTCCAAGGTGCTGCAGATCCGCTCGGTGGAGTTTGCCGGCAAGTACAAGGTGCCGCTGCGCGTGCTCTCCAGCTTCACGCCCTGGGACATCGACCTGAACGAAGAAGCCGCCTCCGGCACCTTGATCACTTTTGAGGAAGACGAAGATATGGAACGAGCCGTAGTTTCCGGCATTGCCTTCAACCGGGATGAAGCCAAGGTCGCCGTGATCGGCGTGCCCGACAAGCCGGGTATCGCCTATCAGATCCTGGGCGCTGTGGCGGCCGCCAACGTCGAGGTGGATGTGATCATCCAGAACCTCTCCAAAGACGGCAAGACCGACTTTTCGTTCACCGTGCACCGCAACGATTTCCAGAAGACGCTGGACCTGCTCAAAACGCAGGTGCTGCCGGCGCTGGGCGCGGCCGACGTGGTGGGCGACAACCGCATTTGCAAGGTGTCCATTGTGGGTATCGGCATGCGCAGCCACGTGGGCGTGGCCAGCCGCATGTTCAAGTGCCTGAGCGACGAGGGCATCAACATCCAGATGATCTCCACCTCCGAGATCAAGACCTCGGTGGTGATCGACGAGAAGTACATGGAACTGGCCGTGCGCGCGCTGCACCGCGAGTTCGATCTGGACCAGACGACGGACACGATCGCGCAGTGAGCTGCCGGTCTCGCGCCGGGAACCGGTGCGACTTGAGGCATAATAAGAGGCTTCGGAGCGATGACCGAGTGGCCGAAGGTGCTCCCCTGCTAAGGGAGTATGGGGTGTAGAGCCTCATCGAGGGTTCGAATCCCTCTCGCTCCGCCAGAAAGTGGTGCATGGTGTTGGGTCTGATCCCAGCGCTGTCACCTGAAAAAGCCCCGCACTGCGGGGCTTTTTTCATGGCGAGCATGTCGCTGGCTGGCCATGGGGGCCAAGACCGCACCAATGCGGCTTAGCCGAGCTTGATGCCCACCCGTTCGATGCGGCGTCCGCGCACGCTGCGGACACTGATCTCGGCTGAGCCCAGCGCCGCGCTGTCGCCCACGACCGGGGGGCGGTGCAACTCTTCTTGCAACCAGTCGCCGACCGTCTGGTGCGCATCGCCGGGCACCGGCAGGCCGTAGAACGCACACAGGTCGCCCATGGGGGTGGTGGCATCTAGCGCAAAGTCGCCGAGCACCAGGCGGGCGTGTTCGGTGTCGTCGGGGTCTGGCATGTCCAGGCCCAGACGGCGCGCCACCCAGGCGATGGTCGAGCCTTGCAGCAGCAGGGAGGCCAGCACCACCACAAACGCCACATTGAAGAACACCTGCGCGCCGGGCAAGCCCGCCATCACCGGGAACACGGCCAGCACAATTGGCACCGCACCACGCAAACCGACCCAGGAGATGAAGGCGATTTCTCGCGGAGCAAAGCGCAGCGGCGCCAGGCAGAGCCAGACCGATACCGGCCGCGCCACCAGCATCAGCACCAGCGACACGCCCAGCGCAGGCAGCAAGGTGGGCAGAAGGCTCGACGGCGTGACCAGCAGCCCGAGCAGCAAGAACATGCCGGCCTGAGACAACCAGGCGTAACCATCCATGGCCGAGAGCGTTGAGCGCACTTGCCGCTTGGCCCGGTTGCCAATGATCACGCCCATGGCATACACCGCCAGAAAGCCGGAGCCGCCCAGCCAGGTGGTGGCGGCGAACACGGTCAGTCCGCCAGAAACCAACAGCAAGGCGCGCACACCGCCCCCGCCGTCGGTTCCGCGGCCGAGCTGTTTGAGGGTTTCCGCCAGCGCAAAACCGGCGCCCAGCCCCATGAGCGCTCCCCAGCCAAATTGCTGCAACAGGGAATACATCACCGCTTGCGGGGTGATCCCGCCAGCGACCAGGGTGGGTGCGGCTGCCATCGCAAGGGCCACACCGATGAAGGTCAGCGTCAGGTAGACCGCCATGGGGTCGTTCATGCCGGATTCGATCTCCAGCGTGGCCGCCACGCGTTCGTTGAGCCGAACACCCGAGGACTTGAGCAGCACAAACACGGCGGCCGCGTCGGTGGAGCCTACGATAGCGCCCACCAGCAAGGCCAGTGGCCAGCTCAGGTCCAGCAGCCAGTGCGCGGCAACACCCGTGATGCCGGCGCAGACCAGCACACCGACCGTGGCCAGCAGCAGCGAGGGTTTGAGGCCGGTGCGGAAGGTTTCGAAGTCGGTGCGCAATCCGCCGTCGAGCAGAATCACCGCCAGTGCCACGTTGCCCACCCAGAAACTGACGCGGTAGTCGTTGAATTCCAGACCGCCGGGGCCGTCTTGCCCCGCCAGCACCCCGACCAGCAAGAAGACCAACAAGAATGAAAAGCCCACGCGCGCAGACACCACACCAGCGAGCACGCTGATGAAAACCAGGCCGGCGCCCACGAGCAGTGGCAGCGCCAGAAAATCCAGAGACAGTTCCATCCCTCGACACTATCAGAGAATGCCCGGGGTACCGCCTGCGCAAGGCAGGCGGCCCCACCGCTGCTGCCACAATGGCGGTTGTTTTTTGCCGAAACCGGCCGGATCGCCGCCCCCCTGTTGACCACGCCCACCGCCCATGCTGACGCTGCAAGAGATTCTTTTTTCCCAAGGCTTCGGAACCCGCCGGGTTTGCTTTGGAATGGTGCAACAAGGACTGGTGCAGCTCGGTCCGGAACGCGCCGTGTGTGTGGACCCGAACCAGCGTCTGGCGCCCGAGGGCCTGGTGTTCTGGGTGCAGGGGGAGCGCTGGGAATACCACGCGCTGGCGTACCTGATGCTGCACAAACCGGCGGGCACCGAGTGTTCACAAAAACCGAGTACCTATCCCAGCATCTACACGCTGCTGCCCGGCCCCTTGCGCATGCGCGGTGGCGGTGCGGCCGCCGGTGTGCAGGCGGTCGGGCGCCTGGATCAGGACACCACCGGGCTGCTGCTGCTGTCTGACGACGGCAAGTTCATTCACCGCATGACCTCGCCGCGCCACCACGTGCCCAAGGTGTACGAGGTGCAGCTCAAACACCCGGGAACAGCCAGCCAGGTGGAGCGCCTGCTGGCGGGGGTGGTGCTGGACGACGACCCCCGCCCGGTGCAGGCGGCCGCCTGCACCCTAGTGAGCGAGCAACATCTGCGCCTGACGCTGACCGAGGGCAAGTACCACCAGGTCAAGCGCATGGTGGCCGCCGTGGGCAACCGGGTGGAGGGTTTGCACCGCTCGGCCATGGGCCCGCTGAGCCTGGGGCCAGAGCTGGCGCCCGGCCAGTGGCGGTGGCTCAGCGCGGCGGAGGTGGGGGCGCTGTCGGCCAAACAGGCCGCCGCTTGATCCCGGAAGGGTTTACAGCAAATCGCCTTTGCGGCTGTCCTGGGGCATGAAGAACGAGTTCTCCTGCCACTGTGAGCCCAGATTGCTGGTGCGGGAATCGCTCAGGCCATTGCTGCTGGGCCAGGATGAGATCGGGCTGTGTTCATGGACGCGGCTGCTTCTTTGGCGGGTCAGGGCCGAGCGCAAGTGTTGCTGAGCCGCGATGATGGCCCGCTCCTCAACTTCTCGCTCTTTCACGGTCTGTGCCGTTGGCGTCTCGCCCAGGAATTCGCCGCGCACCTCTGTGATGGTGGGCAAGCTCCCGGATCGCACCACCCAATAAGGCAGCCCACATTGGGTGAGCAAGGAGTGCTTGAGCATCCGGGTGCTGCGCGGAATGTCGGTGCGTCCTGGCACGTCAATGCATCCGACCACCAGGCCGTCTGCGTTGCAAACGGTAAAGGTGCAATACACACCACCGAGCAGGCGGTACCACTCCATGCTCTGATCGCGGTCTTGCGGGAGCGTGAACCGGGTCACAGGCATCTTGATCATCACATGGTGATCGTAGAACGCCCTCGAAAGCCAGTGCCACACCAGCGCTTCTTCGCTGTTGGTGATGGAGCGAGTGGACAGCGACCAATGTTTGGGGATGCGTTTGCGTTCCCGCTCCTGGCGCGCAGACCAGACATGGTGGAGCCAGGCGCCCAACGCGATGAGCGCCGGGACCAAAGGGATTAACCACCACAAGAAACTCCAGGACGACATGATTGAGGTATTCAAATGATCCATTTAAATGTATCAAATTGATACCAAATCATGCAGTTTCAGAGGCGCAAAGGAACGCTTGCAGCGTGAACTTGTGCAGGTTTACAGGACTCTTGTGAGAGGTGTTTGTATGGCCAAGGCAATTGGCCGGAGGCGCAGTGTGACGTTCATCACGTCCAGATTGTCACGAACATAGCGTGACGCCAACATCCCCAAAATGAGGGATGTTGGCGGCTGAACAACACCGATGTAAGGGGTTGGTGCCTCGTTGCTTCAGAGATCGGTGCGCAGCGTCCAGATCTCGGGAAACAGCACCACGTCCAGCATCTTGCGCAGGTAGCTCACGCCGCCGGTGCCGCCGGTGCCGCGCTTGAAGCCGATCACCCGCTCGACCGTGGTCACGTGACGGAAGCGCCAGAGGCGGAAGGCGTCTTCCAGGTCGGTCAGCTCTTCGCCGAGCTGGTAGAGGTCCCAGTGCTGTTTCGGGTCGCGGTAGACCTGTAGCCAGGCCTGCTCGACCGCTTCGCTGGCTTCGTATGGCTGGGTCCAGTCGCGCTGGGTG
This sequence comes from Hydrogenophaga sp., assembly GCA_036746335.1. Taxonomy (GTDB): domain Bacteria; phylum Pseudomonadota; class Gammaproteobacteria; order Burkholderiales; family Burkholderiaceae_C; genus Hydrogenophaga. The sequence goes on from DAIOEI010000046.1 coordinate 6,688, forward strand.
TGGGTGTCTGGCACGGCGATGCCGCGCCGCGCCAGCAGGCGCAGCGCCTCGTCGTAGAGCGACGGCGCTTCGTAAGCGGCCTGCACCAGGGCGGCTCGCTCCGGGTGGTGCGCGTGGGGCTTGAGCATGGCGGCATTCTTGTTGCCCATCGCGAACTCGATGCAGCGGTATTGAAAACTCTGGAAACCGCTGGACTGGCCGAGGTAGGGCCGGATAGCGCTGTACTCCGGCGGCGTCATGGTGGCCAGCACGTCCCAGGCATGGACCAGCTGCTCCATGATTTTCGAGACGCGCGCCATCTGCTTGAAGGCGGCGTTGAGTTCGTCGCCCGCGATGTTGCGGATCGCCGCGGTCAGCTCGTGCAGCATCAGCTTCATCCACAGCTCGCTGGTCTGGTGCTGCACGATGAACAGCAGCTCGTCGTGCGCGGGCGAGAGCGGTTTCTGCGCGTTCAGGATGGCGTCGAGCTGCAGGTAGTCGCCGTAGCTCATGTCGCGGCTGAAGTCGAGCTGGGCTTTCTCTTCGCGCACGATGGCTTCGGTGGCCGAGGTCGGGGCCTGGTCGTGATAGGGGCAGGTCATGGCTTCTCCTCTCAGGTCACGGCATGCTTGCGGTTGAACTCGGGGCGCTTCCACTCGCCCGAGTCGAGCACCTGCTGGAGGTTTTCAACCGAATGCCACACATCCGCGAAGCCGATGTACAGCGGCGTGAAACCGAAGCGCAGGATGTCCTTGTGGCGTGCGCCATCGCCAGCACGGTAGTCGCCGATCACGCCGCGCGCGATCAGCGCCTGCACGATGGCGTAGGCGCCGGAGTCACCGCCGCCGGGCCGCCCCAAGGCGGTGACAGCCCCCTCGGGGGGCAGCGACCCGCGCAGCGGCGGAGTGTGGGGGCCATGTTCTCTCGTCAGGCAAACCTGAGAGCCGCGTTGAGCGTGCTCAAGCGGCGTCGCCAGGCCCAGCCCGTGGCCCGCGCAGCGCTCTTCGACCAGCCGGATGAACAGGTCGGTCAGCGCCAGCGACTTGGCGCGCAGCGCGGCCATGCCGCCGAAGGGCTCGGCGCCCAGCACCGTGTCCACACCGCACTCCAGCGCCGCCATGCTGATCATCGGCTGCGTGCCGCACTGGTAGCGCGTGATGCCCGGCGCGGGCTGGTAATCGGGCGTGAAGGCAAACGGCGCCGCGTGGCCCCACCAGCCAGCCAGCGGCTGCCAGAAGCGGTCGGCGTGCAGCGGGTTGACCCAGACGAAAGCGGGCGCGCCGGGGCCGCCGTTGAGGTACTTGTAGCCGCAGCCCACCGAGAAATCCGCCTTCGCGCCCTTCAGGTCCACCGGCACCGCGCCCGCGCTGTGCGCCAGGTCCCACACCGTCAGGATGCCCTCGGCGTGCGCCGCAGCCGTCACGGCCGCCATGTCGTGCATCGCGCCGGTGCGGTAGTTGACGTGGGTGAGCATCAGGATGGCGACTTCGGCGGTGAGCGACGCGGCGATCTCTTCGGGCTCGACCAGCACCAGCTCCATGCCGTGCTGTTTGCACAGCGCCTCGGCGATGTAGAGGTCGGTCGGGAAGTTGCTGCGCTCGCTCACGATGCGGCGGCGCTGCGGCGCGTCGGCGGCGGCGATGTTCATGGCAGCGCTCAAGACCTTGAACAGGTTGACCGAGGTGCTGTCGGTGGCCACCACCTCGCCCGGGCCCGCGCCGATCAGGCGAGCGATCTTGTCGCCGACCTTGCCCGGCATCTGGAACCATCCGTTCTTGTTCCAGCTTTGAATGAGGTCGGTTCCCCATTCGCGGCTGACCACGTCGGCCACACGGGCCGGGGTCGCGGTGGGCATCACGCCGAGCGAATTGCCGTCGAGGTAGATCGTACCTTCGGGGATGTTGAATTGGTTGCGCAGGTGACGCAGCGCGTCTTGCGCGTCGAGGGTGAGGCAGTCTTGCAGGGTGGTCATGTGGGTCGTCTCCGTGAGTGGTGTGGGTGGGTGCAGCGGGTCTTCCTGGTCCAGTGACACTGCGGAACCGCCCTTCGTCAAGCTCAGGACGGGCCGCTGGTGTCGCCCCTCGGGGGGGGTGACGCCGAAGGCGGCGCGGCGGGTTATTCGAGACTGCGCAGCACGGCCCGCACCGGGCTGGCGTCGGCGCTGGTCAGTTTCAGGGGCAGTGCGATCAGCTCGTAATCGCCCTCGGGCACATCGTCGAGCAGCAGGTTTTCCAGCACGCGCAGGCCGCGCTGGCGGATCGTCTGGTGGCTGTCCAGCGTCTTGCTCTCGGCTGGGTCGATGCTCGCGCTGTCGATGCCGATCAGCGTCACGCCCCGGTCGGCCAGCAGCGCGACGGTCTCGGGCGCGAATGCGGGCAGGGCGGTGTCGAAGCGGTCCTGCGGCATGCGTTCGTAGACACGGATCAGTATCCTGGGTGGAAGGTCCTTCATCGCATGGGCCAGATGCTCGGGCTGCACCAGCGGCCCGCAGCCGATGGCGTGGATCACGCGGCAAGGGCCGATGAACGGCGCCAGATCAACGCAGCCGATGGCTGCGCCCTCGGGGTCGTAATGCAAAGGTGCGTCGGCATGTGCGCCCACATGGGGCGACAGCGTGATGGCGCTGACATTGACCGGACAACCCGGCTCGATGCTCGCCACCCACTGCTGGCTGTAGGCCGTGTCACCCGGAAAAACGGGCGAGGCGGCGCAAACCGGTGGAGAAATGTCCCAGAGCTTTTTCATGGTGCGGTGAAGGTAGCACCGGTGAAAAAAGCGTGGTGTCGGTTATATGCAACGGGCTGGAAAAATACTTTAGGTATGAAGTAGGTTGGGCTTTGGGGTGTGGCTTGGGGCTGCTTAAGGCTGAATGCCGTCACACGATTCCGGTGACGAGAGATTTCGTGGCGCCGAAAGCGGCCGTTCACCTCTCAGGTCCGCAAGGGACCTGAACCGGTCGCTCGATAAGGGCGACGAGTGGAAGCTTCGTGAACGACCATACACTGAAGACGAGCTGGTGCTCTCGACTCTCTGCAGTCACTCTGGCCTTGAGGAAGCGGACCTTCGAGCCCTTCCACGAAGCCACCGCCACATAAGGAGCACGAACGATGCCGCAAGGACGAGCGTAGACAGGAGCATGAGTGCGCCAGAAATGCTTGCGTGGAGCTGAAGTGTGGCTGACTCCTCCGGGCCGGCATCGGGCTCGGGGAAAGCAAATTCAACACCCCACACTACTGCAGCAAGGAAGGCGCCTGCGCTGCAGATAATTGCCGTTAGCATTGATCTGGTGGAGGGGAACATTCGTAATTCGATCTGAAGGCTCAATCATCGCTTCATTGACCGGCTGGTATCAAGCGATGTGTAGGAAAGTCCTCTTCTGGCCGTGGGCGCAGGTATGCTGCTCCTCTCGTTTGCAGTCATCCGATCAACCAGAGAGACCTCTGCTGACTTGACGCAGCGCAAGGCGCCTGCTCTCCAAAAGCGCATGCTTTGCTCCCCTCAACTAGATGGGAGACCATCATGGAAACGTCGACCAAGTTGGTTCAGCACGAACCGTGGAACAAGGGCAAGATCGTCGGGCAGAAAGCTCCCTTCAAGGTGA
>DAIOEI010000047.1:0-10203 GCA_036746335.1 Hydrogenophaga sp.
TCCCGAGGCCGAGTACTACCACCCGCAGCGCCACATGGGCACGCTGATCTGCCACTGCGCCCACCAGAGCGACGACGACCCGCTGGCCGACGTGGGTGAAAAAGACATCACGGCCCATGTGAACTTCACCGGCATCGCGCTTGCTGCCCAGGAAGCCGGCATGAGCGTGTTGGGTTACACCAGCCAGGGCAGGTTCCTGATCAACTGCGGTCTCATAGACGTCGCAAAGGATGCCGGCCCGCGAGAGAACGCGATGCTGGGCAAGCTGGTGAACGAGCACGAGATGGGTGAGTTGTTCAAGGTGCTGGCGCTCGCGCCTGCTGCCAGCGCAAGCGGCTGGGTGCCCCGTGGATTCGTTGTGGGCGACCGAACGCACACGCTATGAGCTGCACCCGCCGCCCTGGCCCGACCCTGTTCGGGAAATCCGTTGTCAGCCAAAGGCAATTGGTTGGCGTTTGTGGGTTCGGCATGTCTGCATTTTGGGGAGCGGGCACTTGATTCGCTGGATGATCATCATCTTCCTGGCGTTGTTGCTGATCAGCTGGTTTACGCCGCTGCTGCACAAGCTGGGTTTTGGCAAGCTCCCCGGTGACTTCCGGTTCAAGGCGTTTGGCCGAGACTGGTTCATTCCTCTGACCACCACCATCCTGCTCAGCTTCGTGGCCAGCCTGATCGGCCAACTGATTTGAAGTGCTTTCACACGTGGCAACGACGTTATTGGTTTTGACGGGTTTGGTGGGTGGTTGCGCCCAGGGCTGCCTTTCGCTGTACCCTTTGGGTGTTCCGGGTCCAAGCCGGCATTTCGTCCAGTGATTCGCCCGTCCCCATCTCGCAAACACGCCATGTTGAGCTCCATGATCGGCCGCTACCGGGTCCTGGACCCGCTGGGGCAAGGTGCCATGGGCACGGTGGTACGCGCCTTTGATCCCGAGCTTGGGCGGGTGGTCGCCATCAAGACGCTCCGACCAACGGGCGATACGGTGGACGTGGAGCAGGCCAGAGAGCGGCGGTTCGTGGTGGAGGCACGTTCGGTCGCTCGCCTGCGGCACCCCGGCATCGTGACCGTTTATGACGTCGGGCGCAGCAGCGATGGCGCTTACATGGTCATGGAGTGTGTTCAAGGGCTGAATCTGCGGCAGTGCTTGAGCGCGGGTGTCCGATTCTCTGTTGCCGGTGTCTTGCGCTTGATGGATGCGGTTCTGGCGGCGCTGGAACATGCGCATGCCCACCATATCGTGCACCGTGACATCAAGCCAGAAAACATCTTGGTGGACAGCCTCGGACATGTCAAACTGACCGACTTTGGTATCGCCAAGATGCTCGATCTGGAGGGCAGCCACGCCACCCTGATGGACGGGCAATTGATCGGCACGCCGCGTTACATGTCGCCGGAGCAGTTGCGCGGCGAGACACCGGATGCGCGTTGTGATGTCTATGCTTGCGGAGTTTTGCTCTTCGAGTTGCTCGCTGGGCACGCTCCCTTTGGCGGGACGCAGGTCGTGGAAATTGTCCAGAATGTTCTCAACCAACCGGTGCCTGATCTCACAGACCTCACGCCCGAGGCTCCCGAGGCTTTGAACGGGATATTGCGCCAGGCGCTGGACAGAGATGCTGCGCAACGTTGGCCCTCCGTTGCGGCCTTGCGGCAGGCTTTGGACAACGTGGCCTTGAGGGCAAGCACCGCCCCGGATGGGGCGGCAGCGCCGGACCCCAACCGGCTGACGGACTGGGTTCGACCAGACAGCCGTCCCACATTGGAGTCGCTGTTGGCTTCCGTGAAGACGGTGGACCCCGCAGATTGTGTGTTGGTTGAAGACTTGGCGTTGCGCCGTGCCTCCATGCCCGGTAGCCCGTTCGATCCCGCCGCCGATACAGTGCCGGTAGCGTCCAGCCAGGGCACATGGAAGCAGGATCGAACCTGGCCGCTGGGCAAGCGGCCGGGTGGGCCTTGGATGCGTCTGGCCGGTGGCTGGCGCTCGCGCGGCCTGTTGGGCGCTTTGGTTTTGTTGGGTCTGTTGTTCTGGCTGTTCGGACGCCCGGTCGGTTTGCCCGTTGACCAAAACACGGTGCCCACCTTGGCGACCGGATCTGTTCCTGAAGTGGTTCCTCCTGCGCAGTCGCTGGCGCCTGGAGAGCAGTGGGTAGCGCCTGCACCAGAGGCTTTTTCCCTCACGATGGAGCGCGAAATGAAATCACCACCGGTCACCAGTGCTGCAGCGACGACGCCCGCAAGACCCGTGACCAGAGCCATTTCGCCAACGACAGGAGCCGCGCCGCCACAAGCAGCCGCGCTCAGTACCCAGCCCCAGGCACAGGAGGGGCTGGCGCAAGCGCCTCCGTTGGCGCCAGCCGGCGCTGATACGGACCAGCAACCCGCACAGACTGGACCCAGGCGGCCGAGTGAGCCCTGTGTGGGGCTGGGTTTTTTCCAGCGTGAAATATGCCTTTGGGAGCAATGCGATACCGAGCGTTACCGCCGACATGCTGCGTGTGCGCGGTTTCGATGATCAGTGCGCATCGCCACAGGCTTGAGCTGCCAGCTACCCCCCGGGGTTGTCTTGAAATCCATTGAGGTGTGCCCACATCTCCAGGAGTTTCAGATGAAAGATCCCCATGCCCAACGCTTCATTGCACATTGTCTGCCCCCATTGCCACACCACCAACCGCGTCTTTGCGGCAGATCTGGTGAACACACCGGACTGTGGGCGGTGTCATCTGGCCTTGTTTGATGGCCGCCCTGTCGCATTGGACGAGGTGGCATTCGATCGGCACACGACCCGTTCGCAGGTGCCGGTGCTGGTGGACTTCTGGGCGCCCTGGTGTGGCCCTTGTCGCATGATGGCGCCAGCGTTTGAGCAAGCTGCGCGGCAATTGGAGCCGCGCATGCGCCTGGTCAAGGTGAACACCGAAGAGGCACAGAACCTGGCGGCACGGCTGAACATCCGCAGCATCCCGACGCTGGCCCTGTTTGTTCAGGGGCGGGAAGTGGCGCGCCAGCCGGGCGCCATGGGGGCCGACGACATCGTGCGCTGGGCCCTGGCGCACGCCAAGGTTTGACGGGTGCTTCGTGGATGATCATGCGTCCGTTCCCCAGTCCTGCGCGATGTCGTACAACAGTGTCAGGGTTTTGGTGTGGCGATTGTCGGCTTGATCGTGGCCGACCACCGTGATCACAAACGACGATGTGCCGTGGGTGCCGGGTTCATTGGTGGCGGTGGCGGTGGTGGTTCGGGCTCGGGCTGCGTTTCTCGATCGGACGGGTAGCGCTCCAGAGCCAGAACAGGCTGTGGCCTTTCATCTGGGAGCCATGGATGGGAATGTGATGGCAGAGAGGGATTCACAGCATGCGATGGTCATAGCAGCGAACCCTCCAAATCTGCGACTTCGGTGTTTGACAGATCGCTGGGCGGTGTCTGATTGCTGCTGCAACGCAGCATTGGTGATTACTTTGGAATCTGTTTAGAGTGAAAGTTACGCTTGGTAGCGTTCTTTGCATGTAACCGGAGCAATCGAGTGGTGCTGAGTTCGTAATTCAGTTACATAATTCTGGGTGTGTGATGAAACGCTTGTTCAACCGCGTCTGACCATGTCTTTTGAAAATCCTGTATTCCCCCGCTTGCTGGCCGATGTCGGTGGCACCAACGCCCGCTTTGCCTGGCAGCAGACCGCGGGGGCCATGATCGACCACATACGCGTCCTGCCTGGCGCCGATTTCCCCAGCCTGCAGGCCGCCATGCGCGCCTACATCGAAGGCCTGGGCCTGGGGCAACCCCGGGCGGCGGCCATTGCGATTGCCAATCCCATCACCGGGGACCAGGTTCGCATGACCAACCACCACTGGGCGTTTTCCCAAGCCGAGTTGCAGGCCGAGTTCGGGCTGAGCCAGTGGCGCCTGCTCAACGATTTCACCGCGCTGGCGCTGGCGCTGCCGGATGTGCCAGCCGGCGATCTGCGGCAGGTTGGTGGTGGTGCTTCGGTGCCGGATGCGGCCAAGGCCTTGCTGGGCGCGGGTACCGGGCTGGGGGTGTCGGGCCTGTTGCCGGATGGCCGGGGCGGCTGGATTGCGCTCGAAGGCGAGGGCGGGCATGTGACGCTACCGGTCGAAGCCGGGCGCGAGCGCCTGTTGATGGACGGACTGGTGGCGCGGTACGGCCGGGCTTCGGCCGAGCGACTGCTCAGTGGGCAGGGCCTGCTGGATGCTTGTCAGATCCTGTGCGAGGTCGATGGGGCCGATGCAACGCTTTGGACCTCGGCCGCCCAGGTGACCGACGCCGGTCTGGCCGGCACCGACGCCCAGGCCGAAGAGGCTTTGCGCCTGTTTTGTGGGCTGCTGGGCTCGGTGGCGGGCAACCTGGCACTGACCCTGGGCGCGCGGGGCGGGGTGTACATCGGGGGTGGGATCGTGCCGCGCCTGGGGGCGTGGTTCGATCACTCGGGTTTTCGCGAGCGCTTCGAGCGCAAGGGCCGCTTTGCGGCCTACCTGCAGGCGATCCCGGTGTGGGTGATCACCGCCAGCCAGTCACCCGCCCTCTGGGGTGCGGCACGGGCGCTGGACTCGGCTGCGCGGTAGGGCTCGGGTAAATCCGGATGCGGTTTTTCATTAATTAATGAAAAATTAAAGCGTTCCAGGTGCTGCTGGATCGCGACTGTTCCGCCACCCGGCGGGTTCTACCGGAGACAACCCTTATGAAACTCAACCAATTGCTGAGCGCGGCCGTGGCCGCTTTTGCCCTGTCCAGCGCCGTTGCAGGCGAAGTGGAAGTGCTGCATTACTGGACATCGGGCGGCGAGGCCAAGTCGGCCGCTGAACTCAAGAAGATGCTCGAAGCCAAGGGCCACAAGTGGAAAGACTTCGCGGTGGCCGGGGGCGGTGGTGAAAACGCCATGACGGTGCTCAAAAGCCGCGCAGTGTCTGGTAACCCGCCCGCTGCGGCGCAAGTCAAAGGCCCGGGCATTCAGGAGTGGGCGATGGAGGGCATGCTGGCCAACATGGACAGCGTGGCCAAGGCCGAGAACTGGGACGGCGTGCTGCCCAAGGTGGTGGCCGACGTCATGAAGTACAAAGGCAGCTATGTGGCGGCACCGGTCAACGTGCACCGCGTCAACTGGATGTGGGCCAACCCCGATGTGCTGAAAAAAGCGGGTGTGACCGGTCTGCCCAAGAGCTGGCCCGAGTTCTTTGCGGCGGCCGACAAGATCAAGGCGTCTGGCGCGATTGCCCTGGCACACGGCGGCCAGAACTGGCAGGACTTCACCGTGTTCGAGTCGGTGGCACTCGGTCTGGGCGGGCCTCAGTACTACCAGGACGCCTTCGTCAAGCTCGATTCCAAAGCCCTGAACAGCGCGACGACCACGCAGGTGCTGGAGACCTTCCGCAAGCTCAAGGGATATACCGACAACGCGTCGGCCGGTCGCGACTGGAACCTCACCACCGCCCTGGTGATCCAGGGCAAGGCGGGTTTCCAATTTATGGGCGACTGGGCCAAGGGCGAGTTCACCGCTGCCGGCAAGAAACCCGGCACGGGCTTCCTGTGTGCCGCCGCACCGGGCACGGCCAACGCCTTCACCTTCAACGTGGACTCGTTCATCCTGTTCAAGCTCAAGGACGCTGAAGCGCAGAAGGCACAAACCGCGCTGGCATCGGCCATCCTAAGCCCCGAGTTCCAGGAGGTGTTCAACCAGAACAAGGGTTCCATTCCGGTGCGCCTGGGCCACAAGATGGACAAGTTCGATGACTGCGCCAAGCTCTCGGCCAACGACTTTGTCGCCACCTCCAAGTCGGGTGGCTTGGTGCCCTCCATTGCCCACGGCATGGCGGTGATGCCGGCGGCGCAGGGTGCCATGCAGGACGTGGTGACCCAGTTCTGGAACGACAGCAAGATCACGGTGGCCGAGGCGCAAAAGCGCCTGGTGTCTGCGGCTGCCACCCGATAAACCGGGCGCAGGTTTCCCATTCACCAACCAGAACACGGACCTTGCCCAGTGCAAGGCCTGTGTTCCTCACCGCCCATGTCTCGTTCTGCTGAAAACTGGTTGCCCAAGCTGGTGGTGGCCCCTGGCTTTGTGCTCGGGTTTGCCTTCATCTACGGCTTCATGATCTGGACCGGAGTGCTCTCGGTGAGCGCCTCGCGGATGCTGCCCAACTACGAATTCGTGGGGCTGGAGCAGTATGCCCGTCTGTTCGAAATGGACCGCTGGTGGGTGGCCATGCGCAACCTGGGCATTTTCGGGGTTTTGTACGTGGGCGGCGCCATGGCGCTGGGTGTGTTGCTGGCCATCCTGCTGGATCAGAAAATCCGGGCAGAAGGGGCTCTGCGCACCATCTACCTCTATCCCATGGCGCTGTCGTTTGTGGTCACGGGCACCGCCTGGAAGTGGATGCTCAACCCGAGCATGGGCTTGCAGAAACTGGTGCAAGACCTGGGCTGGACCGACTTCACCTTCGACTGGCTGGTGGACACCGACATGGCGATTTACTGCGTGGTGATCGCTGGCATCTGGCAGTCCGCCGGTTTTGCCATGGCGCTGTTTCTGGCAGGGCTGCGGGGCATCGATGACAGCATCATCAAGGCGGCGCAGATCGACGGCGCCTCGCTGCCACGCATCTACTGGCGCATCATCCTGCCCGCGCTGCGCCCGGTGATGTTCTCCACCATGCTGGTGCTCTCACACCTGGCGATCAAGAGCTTCGACTTGGTGATGGCGCTGACGGCAGGCGGCCCCGGCTACAGCACCGATCTGCCGGCCACCTTCATGTACGCGGTCTCCTTCACCCGCGGTCAGCTCGGTCTGGGGGCGGCGAGTGCCACGGTGATGCTGATGACCGTGGCGGCCATTGTGGTGCCGTACCTGTATTCCGAACTGCGGGAGAAGAAATGATGACCCCCCTGCGCCGCTTCGCGTCTTCCCCTCTGGAAGGGGGACGCACCCTGTGGCCTGGCGAAGCCAGTTCCACGGGTGCTCTGGCAAAGACACTTCGCTCCGGACACCTGTGATGAAACACACATCATTTTTCTGGGCACGCTGGGTCTTGTATGGCGTGCTGGTGCTCGCCGCGCTGTTTTTCCTGGCACCGCTGTACGTGATGCTGGTGACCTCGTTCAAGGATGCCGATGAAATCCGCGCCGGCAACCTGCTGGCGCTGCCCCAATCGTTGAATTTTTCGGCCTGGGGCGCGGCCTGGAGTTCGGCCTGCACCGGCGTGGATTGCAACGGGCTACAGCCGTTCTTCATGAATTCGGTGGCGATGGCGGTACCGGCGGTGCTGATCTCCACCGCGTGGGGGGCGCTCAACGGTTATGTGCTGAGCCTGTGGAAGTTCCGTGGCTCGGACCTGCTCTTTGGCTTCTTGCTGTTTGGTGTGTTCATGCCCTTCCAGGTGGTCTTGCTGCCCATGAGCCAGGTGCTGGGCTGGCTGGGCCTGGCCAGCTCCATCTCGGGCCTGATCCTGGTGCATGTGATGGCCGGCATGGCGGGCACCACACTGTTCTTTCGCAACTTTTACAGTGCCATCCCGCGCGAGCTGATGAATGCCGCGCGCATCGATGGGGCAGGTTTCTGGCGCATCTTCTGGCGCATCATTTTGCCGATGAGCACGCCCATCCTGATGGTCACGCTGATCTGGCAGTTCACCAACATCTGGAACGACTTTCTGTTTGGCGTGGCCTTCAGCGGCGCCGAGAGCAAGCCCATCACAGTTGGTTTGAACAACCTGGCCAACACCTCCAGCAGCGTCAAGGAATACAACGTGGACATGGCTGCGGCGCTGATCGCGGGCTTGCCCACCATGGTCATTTACATGCTGGCAGGCCAGTACTTCGTGCGCGGGCTCACAGCCGGCGCCGTCAAAGGTTGAAGGAGACCCCCACCATGGCCAGTTCCCTGGACATCATCGGCATCAACAAGCGTTTTGGCAAAGGCGACCAGGCGGTCGAGGTCCTCAAGCAGATCGACGTCACGGTGGAGCCGGGCGAGTTCCTCATCCTGGTCGGGCCGTCGGGTTGTGGCAAGTCCACGCTGCTGAACATCATTGCCGGGCTGGAAGAGCCCAGTGGTGGCGAGTTGCGCATCGGAGGCACCAATGTGATCGGCGTGCCGCCCGCCAAGCGCGACATCGCCATGGTCTTTCAGAGTTACGCGCTCTACCCCACCATGACCGTGGCCGACAACATCGGCTTTGCCCTGGAAATGCGCAACGTGCCCAAGGCCGAACGCTTGCAACGCATCCAGCGTGTTGCCAAGATGCTGCAGATGGAGCATTTGCTGGACCGGCGCCCCAGCCAGCTTTCGGGCGGTCAGCGCCAGCGGGTGGCCATGGGGCGCGCGCTGGCGCGCCAGCCGCAGCTGTTCCTGTTTGACGAACCCCTGTCCAACCTGGACGCCAAGCTGCGCGTGGAGATGCGCGCCGAGATCAAGCGCCTGCACCAGATCAGTGGTGTGACCAGTGTGTATGTCACCCACGACCAGATCGAGGCCATGACGCTGGGCAGCCGCATCGCGGTGATGAAAGATGGCGTGTTGCAGCAGTTGGGCACACCCGACGAAATCTACAACCGCCCGGCCAACACCTATGTGGCCACCTTCATCGGTTCACCGACGATGAACCTGATGGACGGCCAGGCGTTGGCGGGCGGGGGGTTCGGCATGGCCGGGGTGGATATTCCCGGCCTGCGGTGTCCGGCGCCGGTGGGTCGGCATGCCACGCTGGGCCTGCGCCCCGAGCATGTGCGGCTGGACGACAGCGCGCCCTGGCGCGGAGAGGTGAGCGTGGTGGAGCCGACCGGAGCCGACACCTATCTGGTGGTCAAGACCGCCCACGGTGACACCACCGTGCGGGTGTCGCCACAGACGCGTGTTCAGGTCGGCGAGCGCATCGGCCTGGGCATCGAGGCCGATCACCTCAACTGGTTCGATCCGGTCAGTGGTTTGCGCATGGCGGCTTGAACGCTGCCCTGAAAGAAACCCTCGCGGCGCGGTGGGTCAGGGCAAACGCAACACCACCCGCAGGCCCTGGGGCTGCAGTGTCTGTACCAGCGCCTCGCCACCATGGCGCCCGGCGATTTCTTGCACGATGGCCAGGCCGAGTCCGCAGCCACCGGGCAGGTTGCTGCCGCGCCAGAACCGCTGGAACACATGGTCAAGGTCCTCTGGCGGAAGACCAGGTCCGTCGTCTTCGACCGACAGCTCGGCACCTCCGCCCTGCAACGGGTTGACCTGTAGGGTGATGACCGAACCGGCGGGTGTGTACCTCAAGGCGTTATCGATCAGATTGCCCATGGCCTCGCGCAACTGCAGTGCATCACCTTGTACCGTGAGGGTTTGCGCGCCCTCGTAACCCAGGTCCATGTGAGCGGCCAGCGCGCGGGGTGTCCATTCGCGTGCCACTTCGCGGGCCAGTGCAGCCAGATCCAGCGCCGCTGGCTGAACGGGCGTTTCGCTGCGCGCCAAAGTCAGCAGCTGGTGCACCAGGTGGGCGCTGCGCTCGGCGCCGGTGCGAACTTTGTTCAGCCGCTCTGCGAGCGCGGGGTCGTTCTGCGTGTCTTGTGCGGCCTGTTGAGCGAGTTCCACCTGGCTGATCAGACCGGCCAGCGGTGTCCGCAACTGGTGCGCCGCATCGTTGAGAAAGCGCTTTTCCTGATCCACGCTGCGCGTGACCTTGGCCAGAAGGCCGTTGATGGCCTGCACCAGAGCGTGCACCTCGCTGGGTGCCTGTGTGGTGCCGATGGGGGAGAGGGCATCCACCGATCGGTTCTCCAGCTGCGCTGTGAGCCGGGTCAGTGGCGCCAGTCCGCGCTGGATACCCCCATACACCACCAGGCTCAGCAACACGCCCAGTGCCAGCAGCGGCGCCAGCATGTCGGCGATCAACTCCGCTGCGATGCGCTGCTGCACGGCGGTACCTTTGGCCACCTGCACACGCAGGATCTGGCGCTCGCCTTCGTCGCCGTAACCCAGGTCGAGCGCCACAAACCGCATCGGGCGATCGTCCAGCACACCGCTGTAGAGCAGAGGTGTGCCCTGGCGCACCGGTGCCTGGGCTGGCTGGGGCAGCCGCTGGTTGCCCAGCAGGAACTCGCCGGGTGGCGAGGAGACCATGTAGCTCACCCGGTCGTCCGGATCGGCCTCAAGCACGTCTTGCGCAGCGCGTGGAAAGTCCACCAACAGGCCCGAGCCCACGGGTTTGACCTGCCGCGCCAGCGCACG
>DAIOEI010000048.1:0-10203 GCA_036746335.1 Hydrogenophaga sp.
TAAGAGACCAAGCACGCTTCAGGCCAGCCGAACGGCCAAGTTGACCGCACCGTTGGCACACGGGAGATGGCCAAGCTCCGACCAGATCAGGACTGCTGATCCTTGATCTGCTGCAGCGCAGCAGGATCATCCATGGTGGTCAGATCACCCGGATCGCGGCCTTCGCAGACCGCCTGGATGGCGCGGCGCAGCAGCTTGCCCGAGCGCGTCTTGGGCAACACGTTGACAAAGCGCACGCGCGCCGGGCGCGCGACAGCGCCCAATTGTTCGTCCACCAGCTTCATCACTTCACCTTCGAGCTTCATGCGAGCTGCCTCGTCGGTGAGCACCGAAGCGTCTTTCACCACCGCGAAAGCCATGGCCACTTGCCCCTTGAGCTGGTCGGCCACGCCAACCACCGCCACCTCGGCGATCTTCGGATGGCTGGAGATACTTTCTTCGATTTCGCGTGTGCCCAGTCGGTGGCCAGCGACGTTGATCACATCATCTGTGCGGCCCAGGATGAAATAATAACCGTCTTCGTCGCGGATGCCCCAGTCGAAGGTGCTGTAGACCACCTTGCCCGGCACGCTGGACCAGTAGGTCTTGACGAATCGCGCGTCGTCGCCCCAGATGGTCTGCATGCAGCCGGGCGGCAGCGGTCCTTCAACGGCCACCACACCCTTTTGGTTGCCGCCTTCCAGCTCGGCGCCGGTCTGGTCGTCCAGCAGCTTGACGTTGTAGCCATAAACCGCCTTGCCCGGCGAGCCGAACTTGCTGTCGGCCTTCTCGACGCCATTGCAGATGGCCAAAATGGGCCAGCCGGTTTCGGTCTGCCAGTAGTTGTCCACGATGGGCTTGCCCAGCTCACCAGCGATCCACTGGGCGGTGGTTTCATCCAGCGGCTCTCCGGCCAGGAACAGCGCCTTGAGGCTGGACAGGTCGTATTTCTTGATGAAGGATGGGTCGTACTTCTTGAGCACGCGAACCGCAGTTGGTGCGCTGAACATCACCGTGACCTTGTACTTCTCGACCAGTTGCCACCAGATACCCGCATCGGGGCGAATTGGCAGGCCTTCGTACATGATGGTGGCCATGCCACCGATCAGCGGTCCATAGATGATGTAGCTGTGACCGACCACCCAACCGATGTCGCTGGTGGAGAAATAGGTTTCGCCCGGCTCACCCATGTAGATGTGTTTCATGGACGCGGCCAGTGCCACTGTGTAGCCACCGGTATCGCGCTGTACGCCCTTGGGCTTGCCGGTGGTGCCGCTGGTGTAGAGCGTGTAGCTGGGGTGCGTGGCGTCCACCCATTCGCAGGGCACGAAGGTGTCCATGTGCTTTGTGCGCTCGGCGGCGTAGTCCACGTCGCGGCCATCGACCGCCGCAAAAGCAGCCAGACCCCGGTTGACCATGACGACGCTGCTGGGTTTGTGGGCAGAAAGCTTGATCGCTTCGTCCAGCAGCGGCTTGTATTCCACCACCTTGCCACCACGCATGCCCGCGTCAGCGCTGACGATGGCCACCGGCGAGGCGTCCTCGATGCGGCTGGCCAGCGCGTGACTGGCAAAACCGCCAAAGACCACCGAGTGGATCGCACCGATGCGCACGCAGGCCAACATGGCAAACGCAGCCTCGGGAATCATGGGCATGTAAATCAGGACGCGGTCGCCTTTTTTGACGCCCTGCGCCTGAAGAATGGCTGCCATGCGTTGCACCTCGGCGTGCAACTCGCGAAAGCTGTAGGTCTTTTCGGTTTCGGTCTCGGTCGACACGAAGATCAGCGCGTTCTGATCTGCGCGGTCTTTGAGATGACGGTCCACCGCGTTGTGGCAAAGATTGGTCAGACCGCCTTCGAACCAGCGCGCGAACGGCGGGTTGTCGTAGTTGCAGACGCGGTCAAACGGTTTGTGCCAGTCCACCAAGGCCGCCTGCTCGGCCCAGAAGGCATCCCGATCCTCGATGGATCGGCGGTGGAAGTCGGCATAGCGCTGAGCCTGGTTCATGGATGTCTCCTGCGGGGTTGGGCGGTTGTGGGCAGCAGACTGCGTGCAGCGGTTGCCGCGTCCGCTGGGACCTTTAAAACTGAATTCATAATTATGGCGATGCGGCTTGCGACAGCCTGACATGAACAAAGCACCCGCGCGCTGGCCTCACTTGATCAATGCATGCACCGGCCGAAAAGCACGGTGTTCGGCCGTCCGCAGCCACTCGAAGACCACCATTTCGGTGGTAACCAGCTCAGCACCAGCCGCCGCCAGACGGTCAAATGCCGCATCGCGGTTGCGCTCGGTGCGCGAACTGCATGCATCGGTGACCACCCAGACATCAAACTCCTGCTCCAGCAGCTCCAGGGCCGTCTGCAACAGGCAAACATGTGCCTCACAACCGGCCAGTACGATCATGCTGCGCTCTGCGGCCTGTGCGGGGGCGGGTTTTTGCAGGTGTTTGGGCAGGCTGCGCGCGTTGCCCGAAACAGGGCGAGCCGGGGGACGCAAAACATCGGCAAGGCCATCGGCCACAGCACTGAAATGCATCTTCGCCACAGTACGGTGACACAAGGCTTTGAGCGCCGGCAAATTGGAGCCCAGTTTGTCAGGGTTTTGCTCGGTTCCCCAGACAGGAACACCCATTTTTTTCGCGGCTTCGGCCAGACGGATCGCATTGGCCACCACAAATGCGCTGTCGTACAAGGCCGGCATCAGCCGCTCCTGGTAATCCACCAACACCAATTGCGAATCTGAAACATCCATCAACATGTCTTGTGTCTTTCCTTAAAAATGCAGATGGCAAAGCCTATCACCCTCGCACTCGAACGCAAGGCCGAACCTTGGATCGGCGTCAACCCGCCGCCAAAATGCCACTGGTTGGCGTAAGATAAAGCCAAAAATCGAATGGAATCATTGACATGCCGAGTGAACCTAACTTGACTTGATAAGAACTTGCTCCTAAGCTGCGCGCATGAAATTTTGTATCGCGACGGTGGCGTTGTTCTGTGCGATGGCCGCACAGGCACAGCCGGTCACACCGACCTACCACAGCATGGACGAGTTGTTGCAAGACCGTGGCATGGCGATGCGGTTGGGGCAGCAATGGCTGCCATCGCGCGAGAGTTTGACCGACTCCGCATCGCAATTGGTGATGCACGCCATGGGCTTTCTCGGTGTGCCTTATCGGCTGGGCGGCAATGAAGCAGAAACAGGCCTGGATTGCAGCGGACTGGTGCGAAAAGTCTACGAGCAGTCGGTCGGCAAGCTTTTGCCCCGGCGAGCCGCTGACCAGGCACAAGCTACGCTCACCATTGACCGGTCGGAACTCAAGCCGGGCGATCTGGTTTTTTTCAACACCATGCGGCGTGCCTTCAGCCACGTCGGGATCTATATTGGCGACGGCAAGTTCATTCATGCACCGCGCTCTGGAAGCGCGGTCCGGATTGAGGACATGCGAAAAGCCTACTGGAGCACGCGCTTTAATGGCGCGCGGCGCGTCCCTTTGAACGAAACTGTTCCCAGCCAGCAAGTGCTTTATTGAGCCGCGCTATCAAAACGGTCCCCCCAACGAGCGACCGATTGCCTCATTCCAGCGCGCCGAGGTATGTAGCAACCGCCTTGGTTTCCAGGTCTGTCATGCGCTTTGACACCACCCCCATCACGGCGCTGTCGTTGCTGCGACCACGGTCGTGGAAGTGGCGCAACTGCATCTCGATGTATGCCGGGTGCTGCCCCGCCAGACGCGGCATCGTTTCCGCTCCCCAGCCACGCGTACCGTGGCAAGACAAACATGCGGGCAGGCCCGAGTGCACATTGCCCCGCTCATAGATGTACTGCCCCACCGCCATCAACAGCCTGTCGTCTGACGGCGTGTTGGCTGCTTTCTGACTTGCATAGTAAGCCGCCAGCGAGCGAACCAGCTGCTCGTTCATCAAGGCCACTTTCGCTCTCATGGTCGGGCTCTTGCGCTCACCCGAAGCGAAATCCTGAAGCTGCTTGACCAAGTACACCTCGTTTTGGCCGGCCAAGCGCGGAAAGCTCGCGCTGGCACTTTGCCCATTGGCCCCGTAACAGGAGGCGCAATGCGCCTGTGCAAAACGGGCGCCCTCCGCCGGATCTACCGTGGGCACTTGTGCCAACGCCGCACCCGCACCCACCACCGACAGACAAAACACGAGCCAATTTTTGATCGACCTGCACAAGCTGTATGACGGTTGCGACCTTCTTGCGATCTGCTGCTGGCTCATGCTAATCTCCGGTTTTGGAACTTTGAAGCATTCTCCGAACAGCATGCGTACCCGGGCTTGATGCACATCAATAAGGCTGGACTTATGCTTTTTCCCCATTCTTGAAGATGAGCAAACCTCGCTCGCCGCCAGCAGTTCCAGACGCATCAACTCATTCTGATGTCGCGCCATGGCAACACAAAAAGTAGGTTTTTTATCTATTGAATAGGATTCATTATTTTTCACTTTTCTGAAGTTCCTCAGCCTGCACGGCGAGTCCCAATGGGCCAGCGCTAAGAAACAAGCGCTGGCCCTTCCAAGACGTGGGTAAAAACTCCTTTCAACTTCGAATGCGTCACATTTGATTTTTGTAATTTGCGCGCGGTTGCGGCCCAAAGCCCCGCCGGGATGGTGGCACTGAGGTTTTGGAACATCCACCAAACGCCTACGATTTCGACGGTTGTGAGATTGCTACGGCTTGTCTGCCTTCAAGACTGCCCGTGACCTACTGCCAGACGTCCGATGACCCGACCCACACCGCCCAGCTCCATCGATCTGCCTGACATCCAGGAAGAGGCCCGCCGCGCATGGTCAGATATCTTTCTAACAACCTCCCTCCCGGTCCGGGAAGCCGTGGCTGTGGCCACCCGTGACGGTGCAGATGCGCTAACCGACGAGTTTTACGAACGCATGGTGCAGCACCGGCGAGGGGCTGCATTTCTGGATCAGGAACGGGTTCAAACCCGCCTGCGTGCCTCCATGCGGCGCTGGCTGGTTGAACTGTTTTCCACCCTGGATAGCGAAGACCTGAACCATGCCATATCCAGGCAAATCGAGGTCGGCGTGGTGCATGCACGCATACGTCTGCCCATCGACTTGATCACCAGCGGATTTCGGGTGCTCAAAAAAGGCATACGCCGCCGGATCGATTTCGCGCCATTGGACCCGCAGGAACGCAGCGCAGCGCTGGTGTACGTTTCAGATCTCTTGCATCTGGCCGACAGCCTGATGACGCAAGCCTACCTGCAAGATGTGCAAAGTGTCGTGCGCAACGACAAGGCTTACCGCATGATCACCCAAAAACGCAGTGCGGCTTTCGAAAAAACGAAGCAACGGGCTGCGCTTTCCGAGTGGGCAGAAACACTGTTTGTGAACGTCTTGAACCGCCAGACGCGGCCCCGACCAACTCTGCTCAGAGAGTCCGAATTCGGCATCTGGATGCACCACAAAGGTCGCGTGATGTTTGAATCTGCATCAGCCGACTTTCAAGACCTGCTGGCGTCGATCGACACGATGGACACCATGCTTTTGCCCAAACTTCTGGACAACCCGATGGGTAACGCCAACGCCGAAACCGTCATCGGATCGATCAAGGGCTCGCTGGAGCTGATTCGGCTCAAGCTCAACAGCCTTTTCGATTCGATCAGTGCTCAAACAGAAGGGTTTGACGAAGAAACCCAGCTTCTGGACCGGCGTTATCTGCCCGCCATCCTGGCCCGCGAAATGCAAGCCCATGCAGCAACCCAACGGGTGTTCTGTCTGCTGTTGGTCGAGGTCAATTTTCCGTCGCTCAAGGGAGCTGAAGGCACCGGCATGCGCGCCCGCCTTTTGCAGACGGCGGTCAATCACCTGGTGGATTGCGTTCGAACCACCGATCATCTGTTCCGTTTTGACGATCAACGCTTCCTGGTGGTGGCAGTCGAGACCAGCCGAGGCAGGGCCGCAGAGCTTGCCAACCGCATCATGGAGCTGCTGCGTCACTCACTGCAATCCGCCAACCACCAGGGCAGTTGGAAACCCATCAGCCCGGGCGTCGCGATTGGCGTGGCGGAATACGACCGGCACCCGGACTACCAGTGGCTGATCCAACGGGTCGAGAACGCCTTGGCACAAGCGGGTCAAGCGCCGAGATCTCGCATCGCTTACGGTTGAATTTTTGCGTGCTGCGCAAAATGGGCAAACGCGTGCGCGAGAAAATGAAAAGGGGTCTAACCTTTCGATCAGACCCCTTTCACTTTTGGTAGGACGTGGCAGGCTCGAACTGCCGACCAACGGATTAAAAGTCCGCTGCTCTACCAACTGAGCTAACGTCCCACGCTAAACCTGCTTGCGCAGCGTTGCGTGCTTTTCGGGTGTCTTCCGGATACATCCCCTTTAGAATGTATCCATGAGCACCTTCGCTTGCTGCGAAGCCTCAGATTATAGCGCCTTTTTTACCCTCATTTCAAGCAGAAACTGGGTTTTCACCGCGAAGTCACCAGATTGATCCACTCGCCAGCGGCAACCATGCCAAAGCTTGCGGTCACACTGACGACCGACCCGTACCCGTGGCAATTGAGTGACCCATCTGTTTCGGCCGACAGGCCGCAAGAAAGGTCTGGCGGCGCAACCGCCTCACGGCTGAATACACAACGCACCCCCATACGGCCTTGACGAGCCCCCGCATGGTGTTTGCGCAAGCGGTACCGCAACTGTGCCAGCAAGGGGTCGTGCGTGACATCGGCCAGGTCAGCCACTTCCAACGCGGCAGCCAGCCGCTTGCCCCCTGCTGCACCCACCGCCACACAAGGGACCTGTTTCTGGACCGCCCACGCAGCCAGCGCCGCCTTGGCACGAACCTGATCACATGCGTCGATCAGCCCATCGGGTACCGGCGCCGATCCGCAGCCATTGGGCAAGCCTGCCAGCAGCGCAGGCCAGTTGGCCTCGTCCACAAAAGCCTCAACGACATCGACCTGGCAGGTGGGATGGATGTCTGCAATGCGCTCGCGCATGACTTGTACTTTGCTTTTGCCGAGAGTGGAGTCCAGCGCGTGGAGTTGGCGGTTGATATTCGATTCCGCGACGTGGTCAAGATCGACAAGGGTCAACCGCCGAACCCCGCTGCGCGCCAAAGCTTCTGCAGCCCAGGAGCCCACGCCTCCAACGCCCACCACCACCACATGCGCGTCAAACACACGCTGCGCACCACCCACACCATACAAGCGCCTCAGGCCACCAAACCGGCGCTCGAAAGCAGGCTCACCAACCACAGACAACGCCGATCCGGCAGCATCACTCACGTTCGAGCAACCAAATCTGAAACCGCACGCCCATCACGCCACCGGCCATGATGCCCATCACCGCGATCAGGCTCGTCAGACTGAGAGTGGAGAGGCCAGACAAGCCCTGCCCCACAGTGCAGCCCAAAGCCGTCACACCGCCAACCCCCATACAAACAGCGCCCCCCAGATGCAGGGCCGTGTCTTGGGTACTGCGGAAACCTTCCCAGCGGAAGCTTCCTGAAAGCCTTGCCTGCACAAAAGCGCCGACCACCACGCCGGTCACGGTCACAACGCCAAAGGTGAGCAGGTTGGATGTGTCACTGAAAAGAATCAACCAGTTCAGGGTGTAGGCCATGGGTGCCGTGAAAGTGAGCGATTCCATGCGCCGTGAATTGGAAGCCAGGTAAACCGACTCCAGGGTTTCAGGGTGCTCAGCCACAAAGGCCAGATACCCACTCACCCACCACATCAGCGCCACAGTCAAACCCAGGCCGATGCCGCCCAGCAGGTGACTGCGCTCGCGAAAGTCGGGATGTTTGAGCGCCCAGGCTGCCATCGCTCCACCGACCACCAGCGCCGTCAGCAAGCCGGCCAACCCG
Source organism: Hydrogenophaga sp. (assembly GCA_036746335.1). Classification (GTDB taxonomy): domain Bacteria; phylum Pseudomonadota; class Gammaproteobacteria; order Burkholderiales; family Burkholderiaceae_C; genus Hydrogenophaga. Next base: position 7,842 of record DAIOEI010000048.1, read on the forward strand.
CCGTCCATTTCGAATACAGCCGCCACCCATTGCGGCAGCGTTCCACCGGCTGCAATCTCAAACGCCACCTTGTCCAGCGTGTTGACACGTACCACCGCCAAAATCCCGCTCAAGGTGGCATAGGCCGAAAAGCCCATCACAAAAAACACCACCAGCGACTTGAGGCTGCCTGCACCGACACGCACCAGGGTTTTGCTCCCACAACCCGACGCCAATACCATGCCGAACCCGAACAACATGCCACCGACGATGGCCGAAAGCCAGATGATGCGCCCCGAGCCGTAGATGGTTTGTGTGGTGTCGATCAGACCCAACCAGCCCATCGCATGGAAGCCGATCATGGCCACTGCCACTGCCATGACCCACATGCGCATGCGGGTCCAGGCCCCCATGTTCACAATGTCGCTGATGGCGCCCATGGTGCAGAACTGTGTGCGCTGGGCAATGAAGCCAAACGCAAGCGCAACCGCGAATGCCGCCCACAACACTTGGGCGTACAGAGATTCAAGATCGGACAAAGACATGGCGGCGATTGTAGGAGCAGCCCGGTCCGAACCAGCTGCCCATGCCGCAAAACAGGTAACTCAGCGCAAACGGGCCAAACGCTCCCGAGCTGCCGCCGCAGCTTCGGCCTGTGGGTAAGCCTTGATCAGATCGTTGAGCGTTGCGCGGGCAGACTTGAGGTCCTTGAGTTCGATCTGGCTGTTTGCAACCGCCAGCAAGGCCTCAGGCGCGCGCAGATGGTTGGGAAACTGCTGCGCAAGCCGCTGGTGGGTTGCGATCGAATCCCGATAAGCACGCGTCGCGTACTGGGCGTTGCCCAGCCAGTACAGCGCCGAAGGCGTATAGGCGCTGCCCGGAAAACGGCTCAGGAAACTGGAAAATCCTGTTGAAGCCGCTCCAAACTGTGCACTGCGCAATTGATCCAGTGCCGACTCAAAAGCACGCTGTTCCTCTGGAGCGGCTGCGAAATCTTGCCCATCCACCTTCACAGGCACCGGCTCCACTTGACGCAAACGGGCATCCACTCCGGCCTGCACGTCTTTCTGCTGGCGCTGCAAGTCAGCCACCATGCGCGCCAACTCTTCATTGCGCCCCTGCAAACGCGCCATCTCGGCACGCAACTGTTCATTCTGGTTTGTCAACTCCAGCATGCTGCGTTGCGCCGTTGCCAGGCTGTCCTTCAATTCCTGACTCAAACGCGCCTGGGCCGCGTCGGCCGCCTGTTTGTGGGCGTCAAACCGGTTGCGCAACTCGATGATGGCTTTGCGGGCCTCATCATCGCCAAAAAGCGCATGCGCCGAGGGGCTCCAGGCCAAAGCGCCCAGAAAAATCAAAGCGCTGCAGGCCGATGCCGTTTTTCGGGTCCACATCATCAGCGATCAGCGGTACATGATTTCGACACGGCGATTCTTGGCAAAAGATGCCTCGTCAAAGCCAAATGCAGCTGGTTTTTCTTCGCCAAAGCTGACCGACTCCATCTGGGATTCGCTCACGCCCAGCACCGACAGCGCGCGACGCACGGCCTCAGCCCGCTTCTGGCCCAAGGCCAGGTTGTATTCACGACCACCACGCTCGTCGGTATGTCCTTCGAGCGCTACACGCCGGTTGGTGTTGGCCTTGAGAAAGTTGGCATTGGCCTGCAAGATGGCGGTGTAGTCTGCAGCAATTTCAAAACTGTCGTAGTCGAAATACACCACCCGAGCCATGGCATCGGGTTGCTGGGAATCCATGCCCGGAGCTTCGACACCCGTCACGCCGCGCGCATCCACACCGGAGGTGGCGCCATCAGCGCTGGCCTGGCCGGCGGACAAGCCGCTGCCAGAGCGGTCTTCCACCGGCGCCTCATCCAGCTTCACACCCGAGCTACAAGCCGCCAAAGTCGCGACGAGCAACAGCGCACCCACTCGCTTGGTCCAGGGGCGCAGGCCATGCGCGCAGAGGATGCCTTGGCTCGGTTTCGCAGAAAACATGGTCAGTCCCTTTCAAAAAACAAACAGAAATTGATGCAAAAACGCAGAAATCACGAAGACAGGACGTCAGCGCAGGAAGGGCCCCCAGGCCGGCTCGCGAATGTCGCCCTGCACACCTGCCAACCGCGTTTTGATGCGCCCATCAACGGTACTCGTCATCAGGGCTTCTCCCAGGCGGTCTCGGGTGGCATAAACGATCAAGCGGCTGTTGGGTGCGAAGCTGGGACTCTCATCGGCAGTACCCTCGCTGATGGCCGTGACCGCACCACTGGACAGGTCCATCACGTGCAGGCGGAATGCGCCACCGATCCGTGAAACAAAAGCCAGCCAACGCCCATCCGGGCTGGGCGAGGGAGAAATGTTGTAGTTCCCGCTGAAGGTCAGCCGCT
>DAIOEI010000049.1:0-10189 GCA_036746335.1 Hydrogenophaga sp.
TACGCAATAGACACGGTCAGCGGGCCGACAATCGAAAAAATCTCAGGCTCTCAGCAACTGCCCGGCGGCATCCACGGTTTCATGCGCAGGCGCCAACAGCCCGGCGGCCACCTCGACAATGCGGCCGTCTTGCACCGTAACAGACATGTTGGTTCGCCCGTCGGGCAGCGTGGCGTGGGTGATCAGCAGGTTGAGCATGGGGCATTGTGTCTGCTTTGTGGCACCAGTCGATCCCCAGAAGGCGTGGCCTCAATACCCGTCCGCAGCCGGTTCCCCTCTGCCCAGCCCATGCTTCTTGATCTTGTCCACCAAGGTGGTTTTGGGAATGCGCAGCGCCTTGGCAGTCTGGCCTATGTTGCTGGCGTGGCGTTGCAGGGCTTCGGCGATCAGGCTGCGTTCGAACTGCTCCACCGTTTCGGTGAGCGTGGGCTGCTCTTTGGGGTGCGAAGCGTCGGGCGCTGGCCCGTGCGGTGACACCCACTGCGGGCCCACGCCCAGCACCAGCGCATCGGCCACGTTGCGCAGCTCGCGCACGTTGCCGGGCCAGTCGCGCGCCATCAGCTGGCGCAGCTGGGCCTGGGGAATTTTGGGTTGCTGGCGGCCGTAGCGGCTGGCGGCCAGCAGCATGAAGTGCTCCAGCAGCATGGGTATGTCGTCGCGGCGCTCGCGCAGGGGCGGCAGCTCGATGTTGACGACGTTGAGCCGGTACACCAGGTCGGCGCGAAAGCTGCCTTGCCGCGCCCGCTCCAGCAGGTCGCCTTTGGTGGCGGCGACCACGCGCACGTCCACCGACTGGCTCTGGTTGGAGCCCAGGCGCTCCAGGCTGCGCTCTTGCAAGACGCGCAGCAGCTTCACCTGCACGCCCTGCGGCATGCTTTCCAGCTCGTCCAAAAACAAGGTGCCGCCGTGGGCGTGTTCGATGCGCCCGATGCGGCGTTTTTGCGCCCCGGTGAACGCCCCCGCCTCGTGGCCGAACAGTTCGCTGTCCAGCAGCGAATCGGGCAGGCCGCCGCAGTTCAGCGCCACATAGGGCGCTTTGCGGCGGCGCGAATGCTCGTGTAGGGCGCGGGCCACCACCTCTTTGCCGGTGCCGGTTTCGCCGCGAATGAGCACGTCCACCGGGGAATCGGCCACTTCCATGACCAGCTGGCGCACGCGGCGAATGGCGGGCGAATGGCCCACCAACTGCCCTTCCAGTCCTTCGCTGAGCGAGAGCGCGCGGCGCAGGTTGGCCACCTCCAGCGTCAGGCGGCGCTTATCCAGCGCGCGCTGCACCACCTCCACCAGTTGCTCGGGTGAAAAGGGTTTGGGAATGAAGTCGTAGGCGCCGCTGCGCATGGCCTGCACGGCCAGGTATACGTCGCCGTGGCCGGTGATCATGATCACGGGCAGGTCGGGGTCGATGTCGCGCGCCTCACAGATCACCGACAGGCCGTCGGCGCCGGGCAGGCGCATGTCGGTGACCACCACGCCAGCCAGGCCGGGCACGATGTGGGGCAGCACGGCTTCTGCCGAATCGAAGGAGCGCACGGGAATGTCGGCCAGTTGCAAGGCCTGCACGCAGCCCAGCTGCATGGCGGCATCGTCTTCCACCAAGAAAACAGTCAGCGTTCGGTTCATGGTGTTTTAGGAAATGGGGCGTGTAGGGAGGGTTGCCACAGTGGCACGGTGAGGGTGAAGCAAGCGCCTGCACCTGGTGCGTTGCGGGCGGTCAGTGTGCCCTGGAATTCTGCGGCAATGTCGCGGCAAATCACCAGGCCCAAACCCAGACCAACACCGCTGGCTTTGGTGGTGTAGAACGGTTCGAACAGGTGGGCCAAGTCGGTCTCGCTCAGGCCTTTGCCCGTGTCTTGCACCTGGATGGCAATGACGGGCGGCACCTGTTCAGAGCGCAGCTCGGCGCTGATCTGCAGGGTCTTGTGCGGTGCGTCGCGCATGGCGTCCAGCGCATTGCCCACCAGGTTCACCAGCACCTGCTCCAGCCGGTTGGCATCGCACCAGGTCATCCAGCGCCCCGGCTCGCAGCGGTTGTCTGTTTCCACCTTCTCTTGCCGCTGGCGCAACTGGAACAAAAACAGCGCCTGCTCAACGGTGCGGCCCACATCGGTCGCCTCAGGGCGCGCGGTCGATTTGCGTGAAAAGCTCTTGAGCGGGTCGATGATGCGCGCCATCTGGTCCACCAAACGGGCCACGATAGACAGGTTGTCTTGCGCCGCGCTGTGGTTGCCCCGGCGCATGAACTCGGCCGCGTTGCCCGACAAGGTGCGGATGGCACCCAGCGGCTGCGTGAGTTCGTGCGTGATGCTGGCCGCCAGTTGGCCCAGCACCGCCATCTTGCCGGCATGGACCAGCTCGTTTTGCGCTGCGCGCAACGTGATTTCAGTCTGCTCGCGCTCAGCCACCTCTTTGCGCAGCAGGGTGTTGGTGTTGGTGAGCTGCTGTGTGCGACGGTCAACCTCTTGCTCCAGCGCAAGATTGGCTTGCTCTAACTGGCGTTTAGCGGCCCGCTTTTGGCGCTCGATGCGCCGGCGCTGCGCCCAATACAACGCCAACAAAAGCAAGAAGGCAACCGACACGGACCCGCCAATACCGTCCACCAGGGCTTGGTGACGTACTGCGGCCAAGCTGGTAAAGATGAGCACCCGCCAGTCCATGCCATCCAGAGAGCGACCCAACACCATGAAGTCCGCCCGCTCCACCCCTTGGCCCAAGGCGGCCGACACCCGGGCCTCGTCGCCGCGCAGCAGGCCCTGCACCTCTTGGGAATCTTCGTTCACCGACAGTTCCACACTCAAGGGAAACAGGGGCAGACGCAGCGCGCCGTAGGTCTGTGCCAACTGCAAGTCGACCCGGCGCTCGGTCGGCAAAGGCACCAACGAGGTGTAGCGCCACTGGGGCTGAGAAGACAAGATAACCACCTGGTTGGCATCGGTCACCAGGGCGGGTGCACCCAGCATGGACCAGGTTTGTTCCAGCGCATCCAGGCCAATCTTGATGGCGGCCACACCCACCACCCGCGAGCCGTCGTAAATGGGGTGGGACGCAAAATAGCCTGCATGCCCCCCGCTGCCGATGGCGAAGTGGCGTGTGGAGCGACCGGCCAATGCCTCTAAATAGTAGGGACGGTACGAAACATCTTCGCCCCGCAGGCTGTCATCGCGCCGCGAGGTGTTGCTCGATGCCAGCACCACACCGCGCACATCGAGCACAAACACCGCCAAGCTGCCCAAGTGGGCATTCAGGCGGGCCAAGTAGTCGTTGGCCGCCGTGGCATGCGCTGCGCTGGGTGTCTGCAGCAAGCGCACCACCACGGGATTGAGCTGGATGGTGGCCGGCACCGGCTCCAAGCGCCGCACACGCGCCTCGACTACCGAAGCAAACAAATCAAGCCGTCCGTTGGAGGCGGCTCTCAGGTTGCTGGCGCCCTGGGCAAAGCTGCGCTCAAAAACCCAAAAGCCAGCCGCTGCAATCAGCGCCAACGCCACCAACGCCAGGAAGGCACGCCACAAAGCCACCCCGGGTCGGCGGCGAGGCTGGGTTGGCTGCGGACCGAACGGGGGTGCTGTATTGATAGCGGCCTCTTGAGAAAAGAATCAGTGAGATCAGTGCGCCAGGATCTTGGAGAGGAATTCCTTGGCACGCGGTGAACGGGCATCGGGGTTGCCAAAGAACTCGTCCCGGCGGCAATCTTCCACGATCTTGCCCGCATCTACGAAGATGACCCGGTGGCTGACCTTTTTGGCAAAGCCCATTTCGTGGGTCACCACCATCATGGTCATGCCCTCGTGGGCCAGTTTCACCATCACATCGAGCACTTCGCCCACCATTTCTGGGTCGAGCGCCGAGGTGGGCTCGTCGAACAGCATCACGATCGGGTCCATGCTCAGAGCGCGCGCAATCGCCACGCGCTGCTGCTGGCCGCCCGAGAGCTGGCCGGGGAACTTGTCTTTGTGGGCCATCAGGCCCACGCGGTCGAGCATTTTCAGGCCTCGGGTCTTGGCCTCGTCGGGGTTGCGGCCCAGCACCTTGATCTGCGACAACGTGAGGTTTTCGGTCACGCTCAGGTGCGGGAACAGCTCGAAATGCTGAAACACCATGCCCACGCGGCTGCGCAGCTTGGGCAGGTTGGTCTTGGGGTCGGCGATGCTGATGCCGTCCACCACGATGTCGCCCTTTTGAAAGGGCTCCAGCGCGTTCACGGTCTTGATCAGGGTGGACTTGCCCGAGCCCGAAGGGCCGCAGACCACCACCACCTCACCCTTCTGGATGCTGGTGGTGCAGTCGGTCAGCACCTGGAAGCTGCCGTACCACTTGGAAACGTTTTTGATGTCGATCATGGTTCTTCTCCAGCCGCTCAGCGGATGATGGCAATTTTCTTCTGCAGCCGACGCACCAGCATCGACAGCGAGAAACAAATGACGAAATACACGACTGCGGCGACCAGGTAGGTTTCCACCGGGCGGTTGAAGTTTTTGCCCGCCACTTCAAAGCCCTTGAGCAGGTCGTAAGCGCCAATGGCGTACACCAGCGAGGTGTCTTGAAACAGGATGATGGTCTGCGTCATCAGCACCGGCAGCATGTTGCGAAACGCCTGCGGCAACACGATGAACTTCATGGTCTGGCCGTAGGTCATGCCCACCGCGTAGCCCGCGTTCACCTGCCCCTTGGGCACGCTCTGGATGCCCGCGCGCATGATCTCGGAAAAGTACGCGGCCTCGAACACGGTGAAGGTGATCATGGCCTAGAGTTCTGCGCCCATGGGCTTGCCGATCATCAGCGGGATGAGCAGGAAGAACCACAGGATCACCATCACCAGCGGGATGGAGCGCAGCGTGTTCACGTAGAACGCGGCCGGGATCACCAGCCACTTCTTGCCCGACAGCCGCATGAGCGCCAGCACCGTGCCCAGCACAATGCCGCCGACCATGGCCATCAGGGTGAGTTGCACCGAGAATATCAAGCCCTTGAGCACGAAGCTCTGCAGCACCGACGCATCGAGAAACGAAAAGTCGAGGTTCATGTCAGTGGCCTCCGATCATGCCGGGCACCTGCACCCTGTGTTCAATGAACAGGGCGATGCGGTTGATGGCGAAGGCGGAGATGAAATACAGACCGGTCACCGCCAGGTACACCTCGATGCCACGCGAGGTTTCTTTTTGTGCCTGCATGGCGAACATGGTGAGTTCGGCAATCGACACTGCAAACGCCACCGACGAGTTCTTGATGATGTTCATGCTCTCGCTGGTGAGCGGCGGAATGACGATGCGAAACGCCATGGGCAGCAACACGTAGCGGTAGGTTTGCGGCAGCGTCAGGCCCATGGCCAGACCGGCGTAGCGCTGGCCTTTGGGCAGGCTCTGAATGCCCGCGCGCACCTGCTCGGCAATGCGCGCGGAGGTGAAGAAACCCAGCGCGAACACCACCAGCAGAAAGCTGGGCACGGCCTTGAGCGGCGGAATCAGCGCCGGCAGCACGTGGTACCAAAGGAATACCTGCACCAGCAGCGGAATGTTGCGAAACAGCTCGGTCCACACATTGCCCACCGCCACCAGCCATTTGCTGGGTACTGTGCGAAAAATACCCATCAACGAGCCCACCAACAGCGCCACCACCCACGCAGCCACGGCCACGCTCAGTGTCCAGCCCCAGGCGGACAGCAGCCAGTCCAAATAGGTGATGTCGCCGCCTGCCCCAAAGCAGCTGGGCTGTATTTCACCCTCAATGGTGTCCTTGCAGAACACCTGCCAATCCCATGTACCCACGCGGATTCCCCTCAATAAAAACAGGGCCGCCCGAAACGCTCCGGGCGGCCTGGCTCATGTGGACAACCGGGTGAATTACTTCTTGGCGTAGTCTTCCATCGGCTTGTCGTTTGGGTTGGCCCAAGCGGCCTTGGTGTTTTCGTTCACAGGCATGCCCACCGTGGTGTTGGACGGGGCAATGGGCTGCTCAAACCACTTGGTCCACAGCTTGGCCATGTCGCCCGACTTCATCATGGCCTTCAAGCTGTCGTCCACGGCCTTCTTGAAGGCGGGGTCGTCTTTGCGCATCATGATGGCGATGGGTTCGACCGACAGCACTTCGCCCACGATCTTGAAGTCGGCTGGGTTTTTGGCCTTGGCGATGTTGCCGGCCAAGATAGCGCCGTCCATCACGAACGCGTCGGCACGGCCCGATTCGAGCAGCAAGAAGCTGTCAGCATGGTCTTTACCGAACACCTCGTCAAAGTTCACGCCGGTGGCGCGCTCGTTGCGTCGCAGGGTCTGAACCGAGGTGGTGCCGGTGGTGGTGGACACTTTCTTGCCATTGAGCTGGCCAATGGACGTGATGCCGGAATTGGCCTTCACCGCAATGCGCACTTCTTCCACGAAGGTGGTCACGGCGAACGACACGTCTTTTTGGCGCGCCGCGTTGTTGGTGGTGGAGCCACACTCAATGTCCACCGTGCCGTTTTGCAACAACGGAATGCGGTTCTGCGAGGTCACGGGCTGGTACTTGATGTCCAGCTTGGCTAGGCCCAACTGCTTTTGCACATCGGCCAACACCTTATGGCTAATCTCCACGTGGTAGCCCACGAACTTGCCGTCACCCAGGGTTTACGACAGCGCGCCCGAAGATTCGCGCACGCCCATGGTCACGGAACCGGCGTCTTTGATTTTCTTGAGCGTGTCGCTCGTTTGGGCGATGGCGGTGGTGGTAGCGAGCACAGCGGCCAAGGCCAACAGGGTTTTCTTTATGGTTACTCTTTTGAAGGTTGTTGTAAAAGGGAAAGGGAAGGGGAAAAGCACTACGAAAAACAGAAACAGGTTGAGGTGGGCGTTCAGATGGCGTCCGGCACCAAGTCGGTTGGATATTTCCAGAAGTCCTTCAACAGGTAGTTCATGGGCAGATTCAGTGAGCGGTTGGACGGTGGAATCGGGTTCATGAACCAGCGCTCGTAGATGGCGTGCGCCTCCTGCGAGCGGATCAGGCGCTTCATTTCGGTATCGACCAACCGCTTGAATTCGGGGTCGTTGCGGGGCAGCATCATGGCCAGGGGTTCGATGGTCAGGAACTTGCCCACCACTTTGAAGGCCTTGGGATCGGGGCGGCTAGCTGCCAACCCGTACAACAAGACGTCGTCCATCACAAAACCATCGGCCTCGCCCGAGGCCACCATATCCACAGCACGGCTGTGGTCGGGTGCCTCTAGCAGCTTGATGCCCAGCATGTATTCGGTATTGGCCCGGGTCACCGCCTTCAAGGGCGTGGTGGCTTCGGTAGACACCAGCGTGCGACCAGAGAAGTCGCGCAACACATCAATCGGGCTGTTGGCACGCACCAGGTAGCGTGCGCCGGTGATGTAGTGCGGCACGGTGAACGCCACCTTCTGGCGGCGCTCGGCGTTGTTGGTGGTTGAACCGCATTCCAAGTCGGCCTTGTTCTCTTCGATCATCGCAATGCGGTTGGACGGCGTGACTTGAACAAACTTCACGCCCACCTGAGGCAAGTTCAGCGCTTTGCCTACCGCTTCCACCAGCTTCAGACACAGGTCGATCGCGTAACCCATTGGCTTGCCTTCCGGCCCTACAAACGAGAACGGCACCGACGATTCGCGGTGCGCAAGCACTACCGTGCCGGTGGATTGGATGCGGTCCAGCACCGGTCCGGCGTGCGCTGGTAGCAACGCAGGGGCCAAACCCATGGTAAAAAAGATCGGCAAGGCGGTACGGACCAGATTCAATCGGTAGGACATGCATTTTCCTTGGGTAAGCAGGCAGGGTGGTGAAGAAGCAGGCAGGGGGGGGTGAATGCGTCTTAGCCCAACGGCCGGTCGTTGGGTGTGCGGTACAGCTCCAGCAACGCGTCTGGCGCGGGCCAGTTCAGGTTCAGACCCTTGGGCGGAATGGGGGACTGGAACCAGCGGCGAAAGATCTTCAGCGCCGCGCCCGACTGCATCAGTTGCGTCAGGCTGCGGTCCACCACCGCCTTGAACGCCGGGTCGTCCTTGCGCAACATGCAGGCGTAGACCTCGGCGGCCATCGGTTGACCCACCACACGCCAGTCGTCGGGCCGGTCCGCCTTGGCGCGCAGGCCGTAAAGCACGGCGTCGTCCATCATGAAAGCCTCGGCCCGGCCACTTTGCAGCTGCGCAAACGCCTGGCCATGGTCTTTGGCGGACTCGATGTCAAAGCGCAGGCCCTGGGTTTCGCTGTGCAGCATGAGCTGGCGCTCGCTGGTGGTGCCGGCTGTGACCAGCACACGCCGCCCCTTCAGGTCGGCCAGCTCGGCCACGCCCGAGTCTTTGTGGGTGAGCAAGCGCGAACTGGTCTGAAAGATGGACACCGAAAACGCCACCTGGCGGGCGCGTTCTCGGTTGTGGGTGGTGGAACCGCACTCCAGGTCCACCGAACCGTTTTGCACCAGCGGAATCCGGTTTTGCGACGTGACCGGCACCAGCTTGACCGCCAGCGCAGGCAGCTTCAGTTCTTTTTGGATGCTCTCGGTCACCGCCAACATCAGGTCGTGTGAATACCCCACCACCTGGCGACGGTCGTCGTAATACGAAAACGGCACCGACGATTCGCGGTGCCCCAGGTTGATGGTGGCCGTTTGCGATATCTTTTGCAGCGTGGTGAGCACCGGCGTCTGCGCCTGCGCGCTCAGGGCGGCACACATCAGCAAACAAGGAAAAAGTGGCAGCAAACGGTTCATGGTCGTGGTGGATTGTTGCATTCTATTATCGCAAACGCCATGCCAGTGGGTGTTAACCCTAGGAACAGGCTTTAAATGACACTAAAAAGGCCTTTTTAGCTGCGTTTTCGAGGCCTTGGGCGCTTTTGATCGAACGGGAATCCGTTTCACTCAAGGCCACCAGAAAACGGATTTCCGACCACTCAGTGCAGGGTCAAACAACGCTGTTAACCTAGTTTTACACGATAACAATTTATATGTTATTGTGCAAAATTTAAGTTAAATAGGATGCGCTTTGCCCCCCCCCCACCACCACCGTTCTGCATTACATCCAAGAGGTACTGGGCATTGGTACGCAGGGCGTGAAGCCGTGGGCACGCGCCAACAAACTGCCGTATTTCCTTCGCGATACCTTCCAGTTCAGCGAACTGGAACTGCTGGGGCAGCCCGTTGTTTTGGCTACAGCACGGATTGAAGCCAAACAGTCCCTCAGCGAGGTGCGGACCTGGATAGACAAGGTCAAAGCCCTGTCGGGTCAACCGACGGTCTACGTCACCGATGCCCTGGCCTCCTACGAGCGACGGCGCTTGATCGAGCAAAAAGTCCCCTTCATCGTGCCGGGTAACCAACTCTATTTGCCGGATCTGGGCCTGGATTTGCGTGAGTATTTTCGGCAGCGCGCACCGGCTGCAAAAGCAGCGCTGAGCCCGTCTGCGCAGGCCATGCTGATCTCGGTCTTGCTCCGCCAGCCATGGTCACCTGATTGGAAGCCTTCGCAGGTCGCCCTCGCTTTGGGCTACACGCCCATGACACTGTCTCGCGCAGTCAAGGAACTGACCTTGGCCGGGCTGGTCACCTCCTACACCGTGGGCCACGCGCGCTGGCTGCACGTAGAGCTCCCGCCAGAGCAAGTCTGGGAGCGTGCAAAGCCCTTGCTGCGAACACCCGTCAGACGCACGGTCTGGGTGGACGCCCATGTTATCGCTGCACACCAGCCCAACCGCATCGCGGGTCTGAGCGCGCTCGCTCGCTGTTCCATGCTGACCGAACCGAGATGGCCGGTGTATGCGGTAACCGCTGCCGACTGGAAAGCTGCGACGGATGCTGGCATTCGCGAATTGCCAGAACCCGAAGCGGGCGCACAAGAGTGGCAACTGTGGAACTACAGCCCCGCACTGATGCCCGACGCCACCACCGTGGACCCGCTCTCGCTGATACTCAGCCTGCAAGACAACGCCGACGACCGAATCCAAATGGCACTCGACGAACTGAAAGAGCAACTTCCATGGTGAGAGCTTCTGGACATTTATTGAGGACGGTGGCTACGAAATCAGCCAGGCCAGCGATACGGGAAAACCCATCTTTTACAGGTTCCAGAAGCCCGCTGATGATCGCTTCCCGGCCATGGTCGAGCTGTTCGCAAAAGCACTCGACGGCTTGCAACCGCCCAAAGGCAGTCGGCTCAGAGGCTGAGAGTTTTTCTCCCATCCCATCAAGCTGGCACGGTAATGGCTTG
>DAIOEI010000050.1:0-10110 GCA_036746335.1 Hydrogenophaga sp.
GCCTGGATGTTGTACCAGAACTTGGGCATCTGGCTTTCGTTGAGCAGGTACTTGGTGGGTGTTGTCATCCTCGCATCTCCTGGAAAAGTGCCCTCGGGCTGTTAAAAATCCCATCTGCCTGTCAAACCGCACTTTGGCCCGGTCCATCACCGGACGCGGCGGGTCGGCCTCTGCCGCTTACGCCCTTATCCTACCCCCTGCCACCATGACCGACGCACCACGTTCTCCCCCACCCAAGCCCACCTGGGCGCAACGCATGCGCCGCTCCTGGGCCGAAAACTGGAAAAGCCACCTCGGCACCCTGCTCATGGTGCTGGGCATCGTGGTGGGCATGCACCTGTGGCAAACCCGCGATGTGCCCAAGGGCGCGGAGCCCGAACTGGCCTTCACCTTTCTGGAAGCCGATGGCACCCAGCGCCCCATGACACTGGCCCAGTGGCGCGAGCGCCACCCGGGCCAGGCGGTGGCCCTGCATGTGTGGGCCGAGTGGTGCCCGATCTGCCGCGCCGAGGAACACAACATCCAGCGGCTGCTCAAAAGCCAGCCGGTATTGACCATCGCGATGCAGTCGGGCCCGCCCGAGGCAGTGGCGCGGGTGCTGCGCCAGCGCGGCCACGGCTGGCCCACCGCAGTGGACCCGCGCGGTGAACTCGCGCGCGCCCTGGGGGTGCGGTCGGTACCGGCTTTTGTGGTGCTGGACGACCAGGGCCGCCTGCGCGCGGCCAGCGTGGGCTACACCAGCGAGCTGGGCATGCGCGCGCGGCTGTGGTGGGCGCGGTGGTTCTGAGCGTCGCTGCGACGCTGTGTGATCACTGGTGCCTGAACGGCTCTTGCCCTCAGGCACTCCGGTGACTGCGTTCGGATTGGGCTGTTGGGTCAGCCGCCCGCGCGCTTGACGCGGTGTCCTTGTGCCTGCAACACACCGACCAGCCGGTCCACATGATCGCCCTGCACTTCAATGACGCCGTCCTTGAGCGTGCCGCCGCTGCCACACGCGGCCTTGAGCTGTTTGGCCAGGGCGGCGAGCGCCACCGGCTCCAGCACCAGGCCGCGCACCAGCGTGACGGCCTTGCCGCCCCGCCCCTTGGTTTCGCGAGAGACGCGCACCACCCCATCACCCGCCGGCAAGACCGGCTGGTCGCAGGCGCATTGCGCCACCGGCTGGCGGCAGCCAGGGCACATGCGCCCGGATTCGGTGGAGTAGACCAGGCCGCCTGGGCCGCTTCGGTTTTTCATGGCGCGTCATGTTAACGTCCTGCATGCCTTTTGCCGCCCTGGGCCTGGTGCCCGAACTTTCGCAAGCCGCCGCTCGTCTGGTTTTTCAGCAACCCACGCCAATCCAGACCGAAGCCATTCCGGTTGCCCTTCGGGGCGCAGATCTGCTGGCCACCGCACCCACCGGCAGCGGCAAAACCGCCGCTTTCGCGCTGCCGTTGCTGCAAACCTGGCTGCTGCAGCACAGCCGGGCGCGCGGGAAGGCCACACCGGGCGCCCGACCGGCGCACAGAACGACTGGCGCGCTGGTGCTGGTGCCCACTCGCGAGCTGGCCACCCAGGTGGCCGCCGTGCTGAACGAACTCGCGCAGGCCTTGCCTTCGCGGCCGAAGCTCGTGACGCTGGTGGGCGGGGTGAGCATCAACCCCCAGCTCATGGCCTTGCGCGGCGGGGCCGATGTGGTGGTGGCGACACCGGGCCGTTTGCTGGACGTGGTCGAACACAACGCGCTCGGCCTGTCCGACGTGTCCCTGCTGGTGCTCGACGAGGCCGACCGCCTGCTCGACCTGGGTTTTGCCGACGAGTTGCAGCGCGTGCTGGCGCTGCTTCCCCAGGCGCGCCAGAACCTGTTTTTTTCGGCCACCTTCCCCCCGGTGGTGCAAGCCTTGGCGCAGGCGTTGCTGCGCGAGCCGGTTCGCGTCGCGCTGGCCGATGGGGCAGACGGCGCAGGTTCGGCAGAAGGTGCGCCCGGCAGCTCGGACGCGGTCGAGTCCGCGCCCGCCATCCGGCAGCGCGCCATCGCGGTGGATGCGCCGCGGCGCACCGCCCTGCTGCGCCACCTGATGCACACCGAAGGCTGGGAGCGGGTGCTGGTGTTTGTGGCCAGCCAGTACGCGGCCGACCACCTGGCCCGCAAGTTGCACCAGGGCGAAGTGTTTGCCACCTCGTTCCACGGCGGACTGAGCCAGGGCGCCCGCCAGCAAACCCTGAAGGAGTTTGGCGAAAAGCGCTGGGACGTGGTCGTCACCACCGATCTGGCCGCGCGCGGCCTGCACATCGAGGGCCTGCCGGTGGTGGTGAATTTCGACCTGCCGCGCTCGCCGGTGGACCACACGCACCGCATCGGCCGCACCGGTCGCGCGGGTGCCCAGGGTCAGGCCATCAGCTTCGTGAGCGCCACCACGCTGGCCCACTGGCGCCTGATCGGCCAGCGCCTGGGGCTGGCGCTGGCGCCCGAGGTGGTGCCCGGCTTTGAACCCACGGAGATCGAGCCGCCAGCACCCGCGCCCGGCGGCGGTATCAAGGGCAAACGCCCCAGCAAAAAAGACAAGCTCCGTGCCGCAGCGGCCGCGGCATCGGGTGGGCGCGAGGCGGGCGGGTCTGCGGGTGTGGCAGCGCCCACACCCAAAGGCGCTCAGCTGGCGCGTGAACCCTCGTCCGGCAGGCCCTCCGAAGCATCCTGAGCGGATCGCTCAGAAGGCGTTCCGCCGCTGCTTTCGCTTGCGCCCTCGGGCAGCGGTTGCCATTTGCGGGCCAGTGGCTTGGCCAGCAGCTCCACAAAACACTGCGCCTCACCCGTCTGCGCCAGCGCATCGATCTGTTTGAACAGCTCGCCGGGGTGCAGCGGCTGGGCACTGGCTTCGTCGGCCCCGAACCGGCAGTCAAAATCCCAGAAATGGCTGCCCTCGGGCAGCGGCTTGCGCCGCTCGCGCTTCATGTACTGCCGGATTTCGTGGCGAACGGCGTCGAGAACCCGGTCGGGGTTTTTGCCTTCGGGTCGCAGGGCAAAGGTTTTTCGCATGGGAGGGTCCTTGTTCGGGTGGCGCCCTGGAAAGGACGGGAAAGGGGCGGATTATCGACCAGCTCAGCCCGGCGCGATTTCGTAGCCGCCTTCGTCGAGGTGGCGGTGGGGGCCCCAGACGGCCTCGATGGCGGCGGACTCGGCCATTTGCCAGTGTTCCAGCAGGGTGCGCTCGTCCACCGTGAGCGCCTCCGGGTCGGGCACGTCGCCGTGGCGGGCCAGCAGGGCCTGCACCGCGCCGTGGACCGGCAGCACCAGGGCGGCATCGCCCAGCGCGGTCTCCAGCGCCTGGCGAAAGCGTCTCTCGGCAGAGGCGTGCTCGGCGGGCGTGGCGCCCTCGGGAATGGTCAGCTTCAGGCGGTAGGTCATGGGGTGGTTCGGCAGCGGTCCGAGGCACAGGACGTCACAATCGGGGCATTTGCATCGGGCATTGTCCGACACACCGCCCATGACCGCCCGTCCCCGCCTGCCCACACCCGACAAAGACCAGATCGCCCTGCTGCCCCCGTTTGCGCGGCTGGGCCTGGGCGACATCGCGCTGGTGAACCACCCGGCGGCCGCGCGCGAGGCCCTGGCGGCGCTGCGCGACCAGCCGCACTGGGGCTTTGACACCGAAAGCAAGCCGACCTTTCACAAAGACCAGCTGTCCGACGGGCCACACATCGTGCAGCTCGCCACCCGCGAACGCGCCTGGGTGTTCCAGTTGCACGACAGCACCAGCCGCGATGCGGCGGCCGAGCTGCTGGCCCAGACGGGCCCGGTCAAGGCGGGCTTTGGACTGGGCGACGACCGCAAGCGGATCGTGGCCAAACTGGGCGTGGTCCCCGAAGGCGTGCTGGATCTGAACCACACCTTTTGCGAGCGCGGTTACCGCAAAGACATGGGCGTCAAGGCGGCGGTGGCGGTGCTGTTTGGCCAACGCTTCATGAAATCCAAAAAAGCCGCGACCTCCAACTGGGCAGCGCCCCAGCTGAGCGAGGCCCAGCTGCTGTATGCCGCCAACGACGCCTGGGCGGCCGCCTGTGTTCACCAGGCGCTGCTGGCCGCCGATGTGGGCCTCAAGCCTGCGACGGTCCGTCCAGCCAGCGGCGCACCGCCGCACTGAACGCGGCAGGCTGCTGGCGCATCACCCAGTGCCCGGTGTCCATGCCCAGCACCGCGCAGCCCGGCGTGGTGCCCAGCGCGGCCAGCCAGCGGGCCGAATGGAACATGAAGGGCTTGCGTTTGCCAAACACAAACAGGGTGGGGATCTCCGGCCCAAACACCCGGTCCACCCGGGCCACGCCGCGCAAGCCGCCCTGCGCTCCGAACCACTGCATGGCGTATGGGTAGTTCATTTGCCAGCCGATCTCGGCTGCGGGTGTCCGGCAGCCGATGCGCCGAGCCATGAAGCGCGTCATGCGGTTGGCCAACGCAGGGGCCCAGGAGCCCAGGCGCCAGACCACTGCCAGCCAGACCTGGTAGAACGCAATGGCGCGCTTTTCGCGCCCTTTCAGGCCCTTGAGGTAGGCCCCCGAGTTCGTGTCGCCAATGTCCACAGCGACCACCCGCTGCACCCGCGCGCGGTGCCGGGCAGCGTATTCGTACCCAAAAAAGCAGCCCCAGTCGTGCAGAACCAGGCTGACCGGCTCCTCCGGACTGACGGCATCGACCACCGCAGCGATCAGGCGGCACATTTCGTTGACCGACACCGGGCGCGGTGGCTGCGCCAGGTCGAAACCGGGCAGGTTCAGGCGCACGCAGCGGTAGCCGTCGCGCAAAGCCGCCACGGTGTCATCCCAAAGCGCCAATGTATCGGGCCAGCCATGCAACATCACCAGGGTGGGGCCCTGCCCTTCGACCAAGACCTGCAGACCTTCGACAGAAAGGCGCCGGGACAGCACTTCGGAGGGCGGGATGGGCGGCATCGGCGGCTTTCGTCGGAGCAGGGAGCGCGATGCTAGCGCGCGGCGCCGCCACGGCATGTCGCCAACGCTCGGGCGCACCAGTTCGCTGGACGCTCAGAGGCCGCGCAGCGGATGCGCGTGCGCTGGCCAGGGGCTGAAGAAGAACGCAGCCACCTGTTCAGGCTTGACGGCTTCCACACTCGCCGGGTTCCAGTGGGGTGCGTGATCCTTGTCGACCGCCAGCGCACGGATGCCTTCCACCGTCTCGCTGGCCGCGGCCGAGCGCAGGTGGAAACAATGGCGCACCATGCCGCGCTCCATGCGCAGGTCTTCGGCCAGTCCCATGCTGCGGGCTCTGCGCACCTGTTCCAGCACAACATGAAGCATCAGGGGCGAGCGCTTGCGCAGAAGGTCTGCGGTTTGCTGCGCCCACCCTGCATGGGCTTGGTTCGCCTGGTCCAGCGCCATGGAGTCGAGTGCAAGCAGGATTGCGAGCACGGTCTCCTGGCCAAAAGCCTGGTCGATCGATGCTTGTGGCCAAGCGGCGCGCGGCGGCGCTTTGGATTCATGGTTGCGGCACCAGCGTTCCACCGCTTCGCCGCTTTCAAACGGTGTCTGGCCCAGGCTTTCCCACAAGCCCTGCAGCCTCTGGCTCTCTACCTGGGCATCGGCCAGGCCCAAACCCAACGCATCAGCACCGGAGAGCACACGACCCGTGAGGCCCAGATACTCGCCGGTACGACCGGGGCAACGGCTGAGAAAGTAGCCACCGCCCACATCAGGGAACAGGCCAATGCCGGTTTCCGGCATGGCCAGCTGGCTGCGCTCGGTGACGATGCGCAGGCTCGCGCCTTGGCTGATGCCCATGCCGCCACCCATGACGATGCCATCCATGAAGGCGATGTAGGGCTTGGTGTAGGTGTGGATCAGATGGTTGAGTGCGTACTCTTCGGTGAAAAAGTCTTCCAGCTCGGGGTTGCCTGCCAACGCCGCCTGGTGAAAAAACCGGATGTCGCCGCCCGCGCAGAAGGCGCCAAAAGGGCCTTCTTTGCCCACACCCCGTATGGCGACGGCCAGCACCTGTGGATCCTCGCGCCATTCAAGCAGGATGGCCGTGATGTCTCTGATCATCCCCAGCGAAAGTGCGTTCAAGGCTTTGGGCCGGTTCAGGGTAATACAGCCAACGCGGTTGCGAACCTCTGTGATGACATGCTGCTCGGCAGCGGGCTGGAGAGTGGTCATGAGCGTTTTTCCTCAGATGGACGGGGCCTCACAGGCTGGGCAGCCGAAACGGCCTCCAGCACTTGAATACGCGGGCTGGCCGCACGCGAGCGCCAGGCCAGCCCCTCATTGATCACAAGTGCCGCCAGCACCACACTGCCACCCATCAGCACCGGTGCGCCGGGGGCCTCGTACCCCCAGACCCAGGGCCAGAGAATACCGAACACCACCTCCAGCAGCGCCAGCAATGAGACCTCAGGCGCCTTGAGCACGCGTGCGGCGGTCACCGCCAGCATACAGGGTACCGCCAGCTGGAACAGTCCAAGCAAGGCCAACCAGGCCACGTCACTGCCAGTGGCCTGGAAAGGGACGGCCAGGGGCAGCGTGACCAGCGAAGAAATCACCGCACCGAGCAGCACCGAGGGGACCAGATCGATGCGCTGACCGTGGCTTTGCGCGCGTTGAACCACCGTCCAGTTGATGGCCGCCGCCAAGGGCACACAGAAGGCGATCAACGAACCCAGCACCAGATTGCGCACCTGCGCCTGGTCGCTGCCGAGCAGCGCCAGCATCTGCCCGCCATACATGTACGCCATGCCCGCGCCTGCCACCACCATCGTGATCCAGACCCGCCAGGCCAGTGCCTGCCCGGTCACCATGCGCGAGACCAAGGCCGTCAGCAAGGGGCCAATGGCCATGATGATCAGCACATTGGCCACACTCGTGAAGGTCAGCCCCACCATGAAGGCGGTGAACATCACGCTCCAGCAAACACCAGAAATCCAGAATGCGGGGGATTCGGGCAGCAGGCCCCAATGGCGATGCGCAAAGGCAGCGAACGCCGAGCGCCGGGCGACCGCTGCCGGCGGGCTCATGGAGCGTTGCGCACGCCGGTTGGCCGCGCGCCAAAGCGGCAGGATCAGCAACAGCGACAAGGCATTGAACGCACTGCGCCAGAAGGTGATTTCCAAGCGGGCGGCAGACTCCAACTGGCGCGTGACCACACCGGCAATAGACCAGAGCATGGCAGCCAACACCATCAACACCACCGCCTGGGTGTGGGACAAAGAACGATGCGTATGCTGAACGCTCATGTCACTCCGCCCGTGTCATTCGTGGGCTGCACCAACCGAGTTCGGCTGTGCATGCGTACGCAAACCAGGAAGACTTTCCACCAAGCTCGAAACGTCATACTGCCACCACAGCCCCAGAGGTGATCGGCGCACCGCAATCTTGGTTCTCACCTCTGATGGCATCTGGTCAATTTCGGTCCGACGAAACGGCAATGGAATCGCATGCATCGAAGGGAACACCATCAGCGTTGAAGACGCGGGAAGCAGCGTCAGCTTTTCTGCGTCTAGCACGAACTCAAGCACATGGACAGGCTGAGTCAGCTTCGTCCAGACCAGCCCGACAGCAAATGTGGTCCAAACGCTGACCGCAGCCATCAAAAAAGCCACCAGAACTTGCGCAACGCGGAGTTGCCAGCTATCACTGCGAGTGAGCTCTGGTTTTGGCGCTTCCCCCGCAAGCCAAACCAGACCCAAGGCAGCAAGCAAAACCAAAGGTGTCAGCCACACATGTCCCGCAAGCGATGGATAAATCCGCTCATAAGGGACCCATGCGTGTCCTGCCACACCACAAGCGGCCAATACAAAAAGTACAACAATCGCTATGCGCAGGCGGCTGTGAGCCAACAAATCCGGCCCAAAACCGCCGCGCTTGATAAGGCTGACTTTAGGAAGCACAACCCCATGCTCTCGCAGCGTGCTGATCAATGGCAATTCGGCAAACCGCCGTTGCAACCCCTTGTCGTCCACAGTACACCAGCGAGAAAGCTTCCACTTGCCGCTTGGGCTTTCAGGCAAAGCAGAGTGACGCGCCGCTCTGAGGTCTTGTTGCAAAACCCATGCATAGGGAGTCAAACGCCATAACCCGAGCATCCCAAAACGCAGTTCGATGAACGGCAAGGGATTGGGGTTGAACGGAGGCTTCACCATGATCACCTTGAAGCCACCATCGGACAACCGCTGCAATGGAACGGACCAATCCAGCCCATGACGGAGCAAGGGGATACCACTGTGGTGGTGCAGGCCCTCATCGTCAAGAATCAGTCTGCCTTTCCGCTGATACCACCAAAGCACCCAGTAAAAGAGTACCAGACCGCTGGTAGCAACCGCGACCTTCAGCCATTGTGTCCATCCTGCGGCGACCATTTGATCGACCAGAGTCGGGCCAAGTTTTTCGAGCACGCCAGGGGGAAGCTCGCGCAGCAAACTCCAAAGGCCCCAAAAGATCAGAACGCATGCCCCGGCTATGAACCACCAAAACATGGCGGGCATCGATACAGGACGACGTACAAAGGTGATCGACGTACTCATGCACCAGTCAAGCTCGGGGCCATCAGACGCCCTTTAGATACCTCATGTCTGCCGCTTCACTCCCGCGAAGCGCGCTTGCGGTCGTGTTCCTTGAGGTGGCGCTTGCGCAGGCGCACACTCTTGGGCGTGATTTCCACCAGCTCGTCGTCTTCGATGAATTCCACGCCGTATTCCAGCGTCAGTTCAATGGGCGGCGTGATCTTGATCGCATCTTCCTTGCCGCTGACGCGGAAGTTGGTCAGCTGCTTGGTGCGGGTGGCGTTGACGATCAGGTCGTTGTCGCGGCTGTGGATGCCGACGATCATGCCTTCATACACCGGATCGTTCGGGCGCACAAACATGCGGCCGCGGTCGTCGAGCTTGCCCAGGGCGTAGGTGAAAATTTCGCCGTCGTCCATGGAGATCAGCACACCGTTCTTGCGGCTGGCGATCTCGCCCTTGTGGGCCTCGTAGCTGTCAAAGATGTTGGAGATCAGGCCGGAACCACGGGTCAGGTTCAGGAATTCGTTGGTGAATCCGATCAGGCCACGCGCCGGAATGCGGTACTCCAGACGCACACGGCCCTTGCCGTCCGGCACCATGTTGACCAGCTCGCCCTTGCGTTCGCCCAGCGCCTGCATCACGCCACCCTGGTGCTGCTCTTCAATGTCGGCGGTGACCAGTTCAATGGGCTCACACTTCTCGCCGTCGATCTCGCGGAACACCACGCGCGGCTTGGAAACAGCCAGCTCGTAGCCTTCGCGGCGCATGTTTTCCAGCAGGATGGTCAGGTGTAGTTCGCCCCGGCCCATGACTTCAAAGATGCCGTCTTCGTCGGTTTCCTTGACGCGCAGCGCCACGTTGGACTGCAGCTCTTTCTGCAGGCGGTCCCAGATCTGGCGGCTGGTGACGTACTTGCCTTCGCGACCCGCCAGCGGGCTGGTGTTGACGCAGAAGTTCATGGTCAAGGTCGGCTCGTCCACCTTGAGCATGGGCAGCGGAGCCGGATTGAGCGGGTCGGTCACGGTCACGCCGATGCCGATGTCGGCAATGCCGTTGATCAGCACGATGTCGCCTGGGCCGGCTTCGGTGGCTTGCACACGGTCCAGTCCCTGGAAGGTAAGCACCTGGTTGATGCGACCTTTCATGGTTTTGCCGTCGGTGCCTTCCATCACGAGCACATCCATGTTGGGCTTGATCGTGCCCTGGCTGATGCGGCCCACGCCGATGCGACCGACAAAAGTGGAGAAGTCCAATGCAGAAATCTGCAACTGCAAGGGCGCTGTGGCATCGCCGGTTTGTGCCGGCACATGTTTGAGCACCGTGTTGAACAGGGCCGACATGTCCGGGCCCCACTGCTCACCCGGCGCGCCCTCTTCCATCGAGGTCCAGCCGTTGATGCCGGAGGCGTAGACCACGGGGAATTCCAGCTGCTCGTCGGTTGCGCCCAGGTTGGCGAACAGGTCAAAAGCTTCGTTGATCACCTTGGTGGGGTTGGCACCGGGCTTGTCCACCTTGTTGACCACGACGATGGGTTTGAGACCCAGGGCCAGTGCCTTCTTGGTCACAAAGCGGGTCTGAGGCATCGGGCCTTCTTGCGCATCGATCAGCAGCACCACGCCGTCCA
>DAIOEI010000051.1:0-10056 GCA_036746335.1 Hydrogenophaga sp.
TGGGCCACATCCCCACCGTGGCCGAGTACCACGAAGCCATGGGCATCGTGAACAAAGACGGCGCGGCGATCTACAAGTACCTCAACTTCGATCAGATTGAAGAGTACGTGGAGAACGCGAAGGAAGCGACGGCTTGAGTGGCTGATTGCTGAGACCAGAAAACGGCCCTTCGGGGCCGTTTTTGCTATGTCCCTGTCCCAGGTTTTCGAACCGTTCGGGTACAGGGTCAAGCCCCGCAGCTGCACCAACGTCACAACGTCGACCGCCAAGAAAGTCAGGAACACCAGAGCGGCGTGTCGGGGCAGGTTCACTAGCCATGGACGTAGCTTGTCCGGCGCCCATGTGCAGTCGGTGTGCCGTCTGTGCCAGGTTCTGTAACCGGGTGTGAGGCTTGTTCAAAAAACGAATTCAGGGAGTCGCGCAAATCAGGCAAAGACCCTACAAGTCCCTCAACTGCTCGCCCGCACGCGCAGTTCGAAGCCCAGATCCACCGAGCTTTTGGTGGGCGTCTCGCCACGCATCAGGGCGAGCAACATCTGCGCGCTGGCCTCGCCGATGGCGCCGCGCGGCGTGGACACCGTGGTCAGTGGCGGCAGCATCTGGTCGCTGCCCGAGAGATCGTTGAAGCCTGCCACCGCCACCCGCTCCGGCACCTTCACGCCCAGTCGCAAGGCCGCGAGCAAGCCGCCCTGGGCCAGGTCGTCGTTGCAGAAAAAGACGGCGTCGCAGTCGGGGTGTTCGTGCAACAGCCGCTCGAACAGGGCGCTTCCCAGTGCGATGGACGAGGGTTGCGGGCTCAGCAGCTCCAGGCGGGCGTCGTGCAGACCGTGCGCGCGCAGGCAGGCGCGGTAGCCCTCGGCGCGCTGCAGCGTGCGCGGGTCCAGTTGCGCAGCCACGAAGGCGATGCGCCGATGCCCCCGCTGCACCAGATGCCCGGTGATGGCGTGGCCGGCGTCGTGCTGCGAAAAGCCCACGCAGTACCTTCCTGGCGTGCTCGTCAGCTCCATCAAATGCACGCAGGGCACGCCGCTGCGTTCGATGAGCTCACGGGTGGCGGCGCTCTGGTCGGAACCGGTCACCAGCAGACCGGCTGGCCTGTGTTGCAGTTGCTCGCGCAGCAGTTGCTCTTCCTCCTGCGGGTCGTAGTGGGTGATGCCGATCAGCGTCTGGTAACCGGCGGGGCGTAGCGTGCGCTGCACGGCTTCGAGCAGGTCCACGAACAAGGCGTTGGACAACATGGGAATCAGCACCGCCACGTGTGAGCTGTGACGCGATGCCAGCGCACGCGCGGCCGGGTCCGGCATGTAATGCAGCTGGTCGGCGGCGGCCTTCACCCGTTCGGCCAGTGCCGGGTCCACGGTACGTTCCCCGCGCAGTGCCCGCGAAACGGTGATGGGGCTCACCCCGGCCAGCGCGGCCACGTCGGCCAGGGTGACGCGACCGGTGGCCCGGGAGCGTGTGGAAGAGGGTGGCACAGACGTCAGGGTTTTCACGGGTTTGGAAAGTCGTGGCATGGCCATAAGATAGCGCTATCTTAATGGGGCGTAAAGCCTCGAAAACCCGGATAACACCCGAACCCAGCCACGGCCTGAACACCAGGCCGTTTTTCAAAAAGTTGAAAGATAGCGCTATCTCAAGCATGTCAAACCAAACGAATGCATCGCTGGTGATCATGGGCGTGGCCGGTTGCGGCAAGTCCAGCCTGGGCGGCGCGCTGGCGCAGCGCCTGGGTTTTGAGCTGATTGAAGGCGACGACCACCACAGCGAGGGCAACCGCTTGAAGATGCAACAGGGCACGCCGCTGACGGATGCCGACCGTGCTGGCTGGCTGGTCGGTCTGGGGTGGCTGCTGGCCCGCCGCCCGGGCGGCATGGTGTTGACCTGTTCGGCTTTGCGCAAGGCCTATCGTGATCAGCTGCGGGCGGCTTCACCGGTCCTGCGGTTTGTATTTCTGGACATCACACCTGAGCAGGCGCGCGAGCGTGTGGTCAACCGCGGTGCCCATTTTTTCTCTAGCGCACTGGTGGACAGCCAGTTCGCCACGCTGGAATCGCCCGTGGACGAACCTGGCGTGCTGCGGGTGGACGCGGCGCTGCCGCTGGAAAGCCTGCTGCCCCAAGTCGAGTTGTGGGCACTGGGCGCTCCGACCCATCGGATGCAGGAGGTCTGAGCCATGAACGCCCTGAGCAAATCCCTCAAGCACCTGGTCGAAGGCCTCATGGCCGTGTGCCTGACCGGCATGGTGGTGGCCGTTTTCGGCAACGTGTTACTGCGCTATTTCTGGGGCACCGGCTGGGTGGTCTCGGAAGAGCTCTCGCGTCTGCTGTTCGTGTGGCTTGTGTGCCTGTCGGCCACGCTCGCGTTTGGCGAAGGCAAACACCTGGGTTTCGACCTCGTGACCGCGCGCCTGACCGGCGTCAAGGCGATGGTGTTCCGCTGGCTCACGCGGGCGCTGATCGCCATCGCGCTGTATTACCTGATCACCGGCTCCTGGGCGCAGGTGCTGGTGGGCATGGACAGCCGCAGCCCGGTGATGGGCTACCCGCTGGCTGTGGCCGCAGCGGGCACCCTGGTCATGGGTGCCTGCATGGCGGTGCTGCTGTTGCTGCAAAGCTGGAACGAGCTGCGTGGCCACACGCCGCGAGACGGCGAAGGAGCCGACGAAGGGGCTCAGGCATGACCATCGCCATCTTCCTGCTGGTGCTCTTCGCCACCATGACGGTGGGCGTGCCGATCGCGTTTGCGCTCATGCTGACCGCGCTGGCGCTGATGGTGCACCTGGATTTCTTCGACGCGCAGCTGCTGGCGCAGAACGTGCAGGCAGGGTTCGACAGCTTTCCGCTTCTGGCTGTGCCGTTCTTCATCCTGGCCGGCGAGCTGATGAACGCCGGGGGCCTGAGCCGCCGCATCATCGATCTGGCGCGCTCGCTGGTGGGCCACATCCCCGGCGGCCTGGGCTACGTGGCCATTGCAGCCTCGCTGATGCTGGCGTCCATGAGCGGCTCGGCCATTGCCGACACCGCTGCGCTGGCCACGCTGCTGCTGCCCATGATGCGCAAGCAGAACTACCCCGACGGGTCGAGCGCCGGGCTGATCGCCTCGGGCGGCATCATCGCGCCCATCGTGCCGCCGTCCATGCCGATGGTGATCTACGGCGTGACGACCAACACCTCGATCAGCAAGCTTTTCCTGGCGGGCATCGTGCCGGGTCTTCTGATGGCCGTGGCCCTGGTGTTGGTCTGGCGCGGCATTGCGCGAAAGGAGCAGCTGCCGGTGGCTGAAAAAAGCAGCTGGACCGAGCGCCGCAGTGTGTTGGCCAGCAGCCTTTGGGCGCTGATGATGCCGGTGATCATCATCGGCGGCTTGCGCTTCGGCTTCTTCACGCCCACCGAAGCGGCCGTGGTGGCTGCGGTGTACGCGCTGCTGGTGGCCACGCTGATCTACCGCGAGCTGAACCTGCAGCGCCTGTACCGCGTGCTGGTGGACGCCGCGCGCACCACCGGCGTGGTGATGTTCCTCTGCGGCGCGGCCACAGCGGCCTCTTACATGATCACGCTGGCCGACCTGCCCAGCCAGCTCGCCGAGCAAATGGGCCCGCTCTTGCAAAACCCGATGCTGTTCATGGCCGTGGTCTGCCTGTTCCTGCTGGCCGTGGGCATGGTGATGGACCTCACGCCCACCATCCTGATCCTGGCGCCGGTGCTCGCGCCACTGGCCGCCAAGGCCGGTATCGACCCGGTGTATTTCGGTTTTGTCTTCATCTTCGTCGGCTGCCTGGGCCTGCTCACCCCGCCGGTGGGCACGGTGCTCAACGTGGTGGCCGGTGTGGGCCGCCTGCGCATGGAGCCCGTGATCAAGGGCGTGATGCCTTTTCTCGCGGTGTATTTCTCCATGCTCGTCTTGCTGATCGTGTTCCCGTCCATCGTGCTGGGCCCGCTCAAGCTGATGTTCTGACCCATCGCTGTTCCGCTGCTTTTCCGTTCACCCCCGTGGCCCCGTGCCCATCCACCCTGAAGGAGACCTTCCCATGACATTCCACAAACTGGCCCTCACGGCCGCCATCGCCCTGGCCACGCTCAGCGCGGGCATTGCGCAGGCGCAGGACATCAAGCCGCGCCTGATCCGCTTCGGTTACGGCCTCAACGAAGTGTCCAACCAGGGCCGCGCCGCCAAGGTGTTCGCCGACGAGGTGGAAAAGGCCTCGGGGGGCAAGATGAAGGTGCGCGCCATCGGCGCCGCCGCGCTCGGGTCGGACGTGCAGATGCAGCAGGCGCTGATCGGCGGCGCGCAGGAAATGATGGTCGGCTCCACCGCCACCCTGGTCGGCATCACCAAGGAAATGGCCATCTGGGACACGCCCTTCCTGTTCAACAACACCAAAGAAGCCGACACCGTGCTCGACGGCCCGGTCGGCCAGAAGGTGATGGACAAGCTGCAGGAAAAAGGCCTGGTCGGTCTGGCCTACTGGGAAAACGGCTTTCGCAATCTCACCAACAACAAGCGCGCCGTGGCCAGGCTCGAAGACATGGAGGGCATCAAGCTGCGCGTGATGCAGAACACCGTGTTCATCGACAGCTTCAAGACCCTGGGCGCCAACGCCGTGCCGCTGCCGTTCTCGGAGCTGTTCACCGCGCTGGAGACCAAGACGGTCGATGGCCAAGAGAACCCGTACAACACCATCCTCTCCAGCAAGTTCTACGAGGTGCAGAAGTACCTGACCGTGACGAACCACGTCTACAGCCCCTGGATCGTGCTGGTGAGCAAGAGGTGGTGGGACGGCTTGTCGAAAGACGAGCAGAAGGTGCTGACTGACGCCGCCAGGAAGAGCCGTGATTTCGAGCGCCAGGACACCCGCGCCGAAGCCGCCAAGGCCCTGGCCGACCTCAAGGCCAAGGGCATGCAGATCAACGAACTGAGCCCGGCTGAAGCGAGCCGCATGCGCGAGAAGTTGGGTGCGATCAACGCCAGCATCGCCGCGAATGTCGGTGAAGCCCTGTGGAAGGAAACCCAGGCCGCCGTGGCCCAGGCAAGGGGCAAGTAAGTCAACCTCAACCCGTGCCTGTAGCCGGTCTGGCGACAGACCGGCTTTCTTGATACGGTCTACTGGGTTGTCGCGTGAGGCCAGTGGTCGTGTGTAAGACGCCGAATACGCTGCCGCCATCGAGATCGATCTGGCCAACATCCAGGAACCCATCCTGTGCTGCCCGAACGATCCGGACGACGCCAAGTTCCTGTCTGAGGTGGCGGGCACCAAGGTCGACGAAGCCTTCATCGGCAGCTGCATGACCAACATCGGCCACTTCGGCGCCGCCGGCGCCCGCACCGAAATGCCCGGCTGCTCGCTGTGCATGGGCAACCAGGCGCAGGTGCGCGAAGGCGCGACCGTGGTTTCCACCAGCACCTGCAACTTCCCCGACCGCCTGGGCAAGAACAGCAACCTGTTCCTGGCTTCCGCCGAGCTGGCCGCGATCTTCAAATACCTGAACTTCGATCAGATCGAGGCGTATGTGGAGAACGCGAAGGAAGTGACGGCTTGCGAGGGTGGATGCTGGAATGCCAAAAGCCCAAGGCGAACGCCTTGGGCTTTTGGCCTTTCGTGCCCTGAACGTGTGTCCGCTTTTTGAACAGCTGCGCTGGAGAGGCGGCGTTTTTTGTGGACGCGAGGGACTCCATCGCCGCAAGCAACCCATGGGACCGTGCCATACTTTGAACAGGGCCGCTGAGAGGCCCGCCGCGAACCTTGTTTTGTTGGGCATCGGTCATGCCGGGTTGGCGCCCGACTGTACGCCGCATATTTCCCACGATCGGACCACACAGCCCTGCTTTTTCCGTGACGCCCTCGGTTTTGCTCATCGAAGACGACAAGCCCATCGCTGAAAACGTTGTGCTGGCGTTGACTCGCGAGGGCATGCGGTGCCGACACACCCTGCTGGCGGCCGAGGGACTGGCCTTGTTGCGTGCAGGCGGGTTTGACCTGGCGATCCTGGACGTCGGTTTGCCCGACGGCAACGGTTTTGATCTGTGTCGGACCCTGCGCGCCTTTTCCGACATACCGGTCATCTTCCTGACCGCTCGCTCGGACGAGATCGACCGCGTGGTGGGGCTGGAGATCGGGGCGGACGACTATGTGCTCAAACCCTTCAGTCCACGCGAACTGGCGGCGCGGGTGAAGACCGTCTTGCGCCGGGGGCGCCCCGTTCAATCGGCCGCTGCCGCCCAAGCAGCCGCTGCGACGATGCCGGTGGCGATCCCGGTGCCGATCACCGCAGCGCCTTCGGCGCCGTGGCCACTCGAAGTGGATGTCGAGCGCGCCCGCATCCGCTGCCAGGGCCGACCGTTGGACCTGAGCCGGGCCGAATTCCTGATGCTCAAGGCGCTGGCCGCCCGGCCGGAGAAGGTGTTCAGCCGCACCGAGTTGATGGATGCCGCCGGCCTGGCCGAAGCCAGCCTGGAGCGCGCGGTGGACACCCACGTCAAGGCTCTGCGCGCCAAGCTGGCCGAGGCGGCACCCGGCACCGATCTGATCCGAACCCATCGCGGGCTCGGCTACAGCTTTCATCCCGCGTGAACTTCTTCGTCCGCTTTTTTGTGGGCTATGTGGTGGTGGCCGCACTGGCGGTGCTGCTGGCCATGAAGCTGTTCACCGATCAGCTTGTGCCGGGGGTGCGGCAGTCGGTGGAAGACACGCTGGTACAAACCGCGCACCTGCTGGCCGAGATTGCGGGTCAGGACGCCGCCAGCCAGAGCGCGCCGGGCGGTATCGAGTCGATCTTTCAGGCCTATGCGCAGCGGCGGTTTGAGGCCCGCATCTATGGCGTGCTCAAGCACGAACCCGACCTGCGGGTCTATGTCACCGACGCCGCTGGCCGTGTGGTGTTCGATAGCACCGGCCGCGATGTGGGCCAGGACTACTCGCGCTGGATCGATGTGCGCCGCACGCTCTTGGGCCAGTACGGCGCCCGCACCACGCGCGAGCAGGAGGCCGACAGCACCAGCAGCGTGATGTATGTGGCCGCGCCCATTCTGCGCGAAGGCCGTATCGTCGGCGTGCTGTCGGTGGGCAAGCCAGCCCGTTCGTTCCAGAGCTTCATCGACATGACACGCAACAAGGCCTGGGCGTCGGCCAGGTGGCTGTTTGGTCTGGCGCTGTTGCTGGCGCTGGTGTTTTCCTACTGGATGACGCGCGACCTGCGGCGCCTGGTGGGCCATGCCGACGAAGTCGCCAGTGGACGGCTTGCCCGCATCCCGGTGGAAGGCCGGGGCGAGCTGCGTCGGCTGGCCCTGGCGCTGGAACATTTGCGCACCGAACTGGACGGCAAGGCCCATGTGGAAAAAGTCTCGCAGCTGCTGGCGCACGAACTCAAAAGCCCCATCGCCGCGATCCGTGGCGCGGTGGAGCTGCTGCCCGACGAGACCGACGCCGACCAGCGCGCCCGGCTTCAGGCCAACATTGCTGCCGAATCCGAGCGGCTGCAACGCATCGTAGAAGGGGTACTCAACTTGGCGCGGGTGGAAAACCGGGACCGCCTGGAGGACGTTGAGCGCATCGCTCTGGACGCGCTGGTGGCCGACGTGCTCGACACCCGCGCCGCGCGTCTGGCGGCCCGGCAGCTCAAACCCGTGTTGGCGCTGACGCCAGTCGAGGTCATGGGCAACCGCTTCCTGCTGCGGCAGACCATGGCCAACCTGATCGATAACGCCATCGACTTCAGCCCCGTGGGCGGTACCTTGGGCCTCACCCTCACAGCCGAGGGCGGGCGGGCCCTGCTCACCCTGCGCGATCAGGGCCCCGGCATTCCCGATTACGCCCGCGAGCGCCTGTTCGAGCGCTTTTATTCCACCCCACGCCCCGACAGCGGCGAACGCAGCAGCGGACTGGGCCTGAACCTGGTGCGCGAATGCGCGCGGCTGCATGGTGGTGACATCTGCCTGGACAACCACCCGGGCGGCGGCGCCGAGGCCCGCTTCGAGTTACCGATGGCCGAGGTCCACTGAGCCCGAGTCCGAGCCTCGGGGCCATCGCGCCCACCCACAATCCTCACACCATCCACACATTCGCCACACACCGTCCACACACCCGTTTCCTATCCTGACCACACCATCAACCCAACCAAGGTGACGTCATGAAACGGGGACTTTTTTTCCTGCTGGCCTGTGTACTTTTTTTCTTTGCAGCCCATGCTTTTGCGCAGCCGGGCTGTACCACCTGCGACCGGAGCCAGGCGCCCCGGTTGTGGATTCCGGACGGTGATCCGTCCATCGACCGGTTGCCGCTGAAATCGAGCCAAGCGGATATCGTGATCGAAGGCCCCATCGCCAGGGTCACGGTGACCCAGCGCTATGGCAACGCCGGGAAGCGGCCCATCCATGCGCGTTACGTGTTTCCGGGGTCCACCCGAGCTGCGGTGCAAGGGCTGACGATGAAGATTGGCGGGCGCTCCATCCGGGCCAAGATCCAGGAAAAAGAGCAGGCCAGGCAACAGTTCGAAGCCGCGAAGCAGGCGGGCCAACATGCCGCTTTGCTGGACCAGCAGCGCCCGAACGTTTTCATGATGGATGTGGCCAACATCCTGCCTGGCGAAGAGGTGGAGCTGACCCTGGAATACAGCGAGTTGCTGGTGCCGGAGCAGGGGGTTTATGAGCTGGTGTACCCCACGGTGGTGGGGCCGCGCTACGGCGGCGACCCGGTGCGGGCGGCGCCCGACGCGCCCTGGCTGGTCAACCCTTATGCCCATAACGCTGCGGACGGCAGCAACGCCGCCCGTGTCGAGACCGGCATCCGGGTGCGCTTGGCCAGCCCGCTCCCGGTGAGTGATTTGCGCTCGGTGCAGCACCAGATCGAAGCCCGCTGGCTGAACGAACAACGCGTGGACCTGACGCTGGCCGATACCGAGCGCGACGCGGGCAATCGCGACTTCATCCTGCGCTTTCGTCTGCAGGGTACACAGATCAATACCGGCCTGATGACCTACGACTGGAACGGCGAGCAGTACTTTCTGGCCATGGTGCAGCCACCCAGGCGCGTCGAGACCGCGCAGGTGATGCAGCGCGAATACCTGTTTGTGGTGGACGTATCCGGATCGATGCACGGCTTCCCGCTCGACACCGCCCGCGAGGTCATGCGCGAACTGCTGGGCCAGTTGCGCCCCGAGGAACGCTTCAATATCCTTTTCTTCTCGGGGGGCGCCAATGTGCTTTCGCCTACCCCGTTGGCGGCCAACCTCGCCAACCTGCAGCGCGCGCTGGACATGATGAGCCGCATCCAGGCCAGCGGCGGCACCGAGTTGGTGTCCGCGCTGGAGCAGGCCTTTCAGATGCCCCGCACGCCCAACACCGCCCGCAGCATCGTGGTGGTGACCGACGGCTACATCAGCGCCGAGCGCCAGGCCTACGAGCTGATCCGCCAGAACCTCAACGAGACCAACCTGTTTGCCTTTGGCATTGGATCGTCGGTCAATCGCCACCTCATCGAAAGCATGGCCCGCGCTGGCGCGGGTGAGCCGTTTGTCATCACCGATGCGCAGGAAGTGGCCGGTGTGGGCGAGCGCTTGCGCCGATACGTGGCATCGCCTGTGCTCGGCCAGATCCGTTTGCAGGGGCAGGGCGTGGAGCTGTACGACATGGAGCCCGCCGAGATTCCGGTGATGCTTGCCGAGCGGCCCATCGTGGTGTTTGGCAAATACCGCCACGCGCAACCCGGTGCCACGCTGGCGCTTTCCGGCATCTCCGCCGCGGGCGACTACCGCGCCAGCCTGCCCCTGGCCAGCGACGCGGCGCCCGACAGCGGCGAACTGCTGCCGGTGTTGTGGGCCCGCCAGCGCGTGCAGCGCCTCTCGGAAGCGCCGGCGGTCGGTGCAGAACCCGGCGAGACCCGCGCCCAGATCGTCGAGCTGGGTTTGCGTCATGCCTTGTTGACGCCCTACACCTCGTTTGTGGCGGTGGACGAGACCGTGGTCAACCCGAACGGCCAGGCGGATGCGGTACAGCAGGCCCTGCCGCTGCCACAAGGGGTGTCTGCCCTGTCGCTGGCCCGGCCGGTGCCCGAGCCGGAGCTGG
>DAIOEI010000052.1:0-9996 GCA_036746335.1 Hydrogenophaga sp.
CCGAAAAGCCCAATATCCGCGAGCTGTAGCCGCCGGGCTGCAGGGTAAACGTCCAAGCCATCGCTCCGATGTAGGGCGGCATCATGAACGGAATCAGGAACAGCAGGTCCCACAACTGGTCGCCGGGCAACTGGTACAGGCCACGCACATACGCCAGGGGCGCCGCCAGAAGCAGGCTCACCCCGCTCACCGCCAGCCCCAGCATCAGGGTGTTGCCCAGTGCTTCCAGAAAATAGGGGTCGCCCAGCACGGTCGGCCAGTGCGACAGGGGCTCATCCCACCGCCCTGCCGAGAGGTGGGGAAACACCCCTTGCAGCAGCACCATGCCCACCGGCAGGGCCACCACCACCAACAGCGCCAGGATGACGCCCCAGGACAGTGCGGCATCCGCGCCGCCCCAGCGCCCCCGACGACCCATGGCTTACTTCAGACCCATGGTGGTCTTGAACTTGGCCAGGGTGCTGGCGCGTTCCTGGTCGTCCATGTCTTTCACCGGCAGCACCTTGATGTCGTTCCAGCCCGGCCGCAGCGCCTGCACATCGGTGCGGGCGGGCAGCAGCAGGGTTTTGGCGACCAGGGTCTGGCCTTCCATCGACAGCATGTAGTCGATGAATTTCTGGGCGCCGGCCACATTGCGCGCGGTCTTGAGAATCATGGCCGGGCGGGCTTCAAGCACCGTGCCCGAGGTGGGGTAGATCACCTCGATCTTTTCGCCCTTGGCTTTGGCGCCCAGCGCGATGTAGTCCACCGCGCCCATCACGGCGGCTTTGGCACCTTGCATCACCGGGTTCAGCGCTTGCGCATTGGCGCCAGGCACCACCATGCCATTGGCCTTGAGGGTTTCAAAGTAGGTCCAGCCATAGCCCGGCGCGGCAATCAATGACGAGGCCAGTCCAAAGGCCGAGCCCGAAGACGATGGGTCGGGCATGGTCAGCGCGTTGGCGTATTCCGCAGCGGCCAGGTCTTTCCAGTCTTTGGGCTGGGTTTTGCCCGAGGCGGGGTTCCACACAATGGCCAGGGCGGCCGCGCCTTGGGCCACGTAGTGGGTGTCCTTCAAGGCGCTGGGGACCTGGGCGGCATTGGGCGAGGTATAGGCCAACAGGTCGCCGCGCTTCTTGAAGTCCACCGCCGTGTCCCACGAGGCCGAAATCAGCACATCGGCTTGCGGGTTGGCGCGCTCGGCTTCCAGCCGGGCCATGATTTGCCCGGTGGTGGCCTGGAACACCTGCACCTTGGTGCCCGAGCTTTTCTCAAAGCCTTCGGCCAGCGACTTGGCCAGCCCGGCGGGCCCGGCGGTGTACACGGTGATGCTGTCCTGGGCCAGGGCGCCCAAAGCCGCCGCACTAAGGCCCAAGGCCAGGCAGGAACGGCGCAACAGCCGGGTGATGGTGTTGGGATTCATAAAAATCAGCTCCTTGAACGTTGGGGAAAGTCAATGCAGCAGCAGGCCGCTGCCTGCGTGGTAGAAGTGAAGAGCGTCCGGCTGGAGGCGGACTTGCGCCACGCTTTGAAGCGCTGCCGCGTGGGGGCTGCGCCAGCGCAACATAGGCTGGCCTTCCAGCCAGGCGCCCTCGATGTCGTGGTGTTCGCCGGCGTACCAGCAGCGCTCAACGCGCACGTTCAACAGCGGGCCGCTTCCAGCTTCGCCAGGTTGGGCGGTTTGCACAGCCCGATGCGGAATCAACAGTTTGGCGGGGCCGTTGGCAGGCCTGTGGTGGACGGATGGGGCCAGCTCAATGCCCTGGGGTTGGGGTAGGCAGGTGGGGGCATCTGGCAGAAAATGGCTGTTGTGCAACACGCCTTCAAACAAGGACCCCACCTGCAAAAATGCCGCCACTTCCAGGCTGGCAGGTCGGCTGTAGAGATGCTGCGGTGTGTCGAGCTGCTCAATGCGCCCGCCCTGCATCACCGCGATGCGGTCGGACAGACCCAGCGCTTCGTTGCGGTCGTGGGTGACGTAGATGGCCGCTGCATTCAAGGACTTCACCACGGTGGCGATCTCCCGGCCCAGCGCCTCGCGAAGCCCGGCGTCCAGGTTGGACAGCGGCTCGTCAAACAACAACACCTGCGGATTAGCCACGATGGCGCGGGCCAGGCCCACGCGTTGCTGCTGTCCGCCCGAGAGTTCACCCGGTTTGCGGTGGGCCAGGTCCCACAAACGCACCCGCTCCAGCGCCTCTTGCACGCGGGCCTCGCGGGTGCTGGGTGGCGCCTTGCGCACCTGCAGCGGAAAACCCACGTTTTGCGCCACGGTCATGTGCGGCCACAGTGCGTAGTCTTGAAACACCATGCCAAGGCCCCGGTGCTCCGGACCCACCCAAAGTCCCTGGGCGGCGTCAAACACCGACTGGCCCAGCAAACGCATGGAGCCCGATTCGGGCTTGAGCAAACCCGCCAGGGCGCGCAGCAAGGTACTTTTGCCACATCCCGAAGGGCCCAACAAGGCCAGGAATTCGCCGGGCTGGACCGACAAAGACAGGCCATCCAGGACAAGCTGGGAGCCGTAGCGGTGCGACAACTGGTGCACTTCAACGGCGTTTGCGACTTGCTGCGGGCCGTGTTGATCCATGCCCCATTCTTGGACAGGAATGTGACGCTGGAGTTTCAGTTGTGTGGTGCTTTGATCTTCAGGACGGGTTCGGGGCTGGCCCGCCAACCTGCATCAATCCGGCAGCCCCGCCGCTGGGGACTCACCGGGCTCACCCGTCTCGAAGCTGTCGCGGAAACTGAAGTACACAGAGGCGTAGAACATCGATGCCAGCAGCATCACCGCAGGGTACAGAATCAGCTGCAGCAGGCCTGAGCCGCCAATGGCGCCACCAATCACGCTGATCAAAAGGCCCGCGAGCAAAAACACGCCCAGCCAGCCCAGGCAATAAAACAGCAGTGCCGCCTTGTTTTGCCAACAGGCCAGCAGGCTGAAGAACAAACTCTTGACCGGGCTCACGCCGTGCCAGACGACCAGCGCCGGTGCATGCCAGAAAGCCATCAGCACCGGAATGTAGACCAGCATGGTCAACCAGGTTCCGGGGCTGTTGAGAATGACCTGCACCACCTCGGGCGTCATGCCCTTGGCCGGGTCCAGGTCGGTCAGACTCGGGCCCGTCAGCGCTGCAAACAGCAGCACCAACAGGAGGCCACCCGCATACATTCCGCCGAGCACCAGGATGGCGCGCGTGGTTTGTGGACCTTTGCGAAAAGCGGTGATGAGAGTCAACGGCATCGGAAAGCGCCCTTGCGATGCTTCCCGGCTCGCGGCCATCAGGCCGAGGTTGGCGGCCGGTGTCAATACCGCTGCCAGCGCTGTGCCCAGAATCGGCACCACTGAAAGCAGCGATACCGTTGCCATGAACATGAAGAACAGACCGGCCAGGGCCAGAGGCTGGCTCAGAAAAGTTCTGATGCCCATTTGCACCCAATGTAGGCCCTTGGAGGCAGGAGCGTGTCGCAGTTTCATGTTCGGGGAAGGGCGGGTTGCGCAAACAGGCGGGTTGGGCCCGTTCAGGCAGGTACGCGCTGAGATTCGGCCAAAGCGCCGTCCAGAATGCTGGCACCAGAGGCTCGCTCGCGCAGCACGCGCTCGAAATGGGTGGGGTCGTGGGGCTTGAGCATGCTCGCATCGCGCGGCAAATGCCAGTCCCAGAGGCGGGAGATCCAGAAGCGCAGGGCGCCCGCCCTGAGCATGGCGGGCAGCAGGCTGCGCTCGGCCGCGCTCAACGGGCGCTCCGCCTGGTAGGCCAACAACAGGGCATGCGCCAGCGCCGACTCGTGGCGGCCATCGCGCTCGGCGGGGCCGTGTTCGATACACCAGTCGTTCAGGCAGACCGCCAGATCAAAGACAAAGCTGTCGTCACCGGCAAAATAAAAGTCGAAGATACCAGTCAGCTCGGAGCCATCGAACATCACGTTGTCGCGGAACAGGTCGGCATGGATCGGGCCGCGCGGGAGTGCTTCGTAGGCGGGCAGGCTGGCCACATGGTTCTGGTAGGCCAGCTCGCTGCGGATCAGGCTGCGCTGGTCTTCGCTCAGGTGCGGCAGCACCACCGGCACTGTCTCGTTCCACCAGGGCAGGCCGCGCAGGTTGGGCTGGCTCAAGGGGAAGGAGCGCCCGGCCAGGTGCATGCGCGCCAGCGTCTGCCCCACGGCGGCGCAATGGCGCTCGGTGGGTGCCAGCTCACTGCGCCCGCGCAGCTTGTTGACCACCGCCGCCGGTTTGCCTT
Source organism: Hydrogenophaga sp. (assembly GCA_036746335.1). Taxonomy (GTDB): domain Bacteria; phylum Pseudomonadota; class Gammaproteobacteria; order Burkholderiales; family Burkholderiaceae_C; genus Hydrogenophaga. The sequence continues at coordinate 4,221 of DAIOEI010000052.1, forward strand.
GCAACGTGTGCAGGATCTCGCCCTGCGCATTGGCCGCTGGTTCGGGCACGGGGATGCCCTGGCTAGCCAGGTGCTTCATCAGCCGCAGGTAATAGGGCAGCTGTTCAAAGCCCAGCCGCTCGAACACCGTCAGCACATGCGTGACCGGTGTGCCGCCTTGCTCTGCGGTGGCGAAGTAATTGGTATTTTCAATACCGCCCTGGATGCCCTGGAGTTCGGTCAGGGTGCCCAGGTTCAGGGCGCTCAAGAGTTCGGCCGCTTCGTGAAACGGTACCTCGGTGTAAACCGCCATGACCGCTCAGAAGTTCAGGATGCGCCAGCGGCTTTTGCCCGCGTTGCCTGCGCCCTGGGTTTCTGCCGGTTCTGCGCCCACCGCCGGGGCGATTTCGTAGCCGGGCGCGCCGTTCTTGGGCTGTACGCTGATGCTGCGCGTCTGACCGCCCACACGCAACTCGTCGATGCGCGACAGCTTGTCTTCGTGTGTGATGCGCTCGATGCGCTCCCCGCGCGCCAGCGCTTCACTTTCGGCAGGCGCAACCGCAGCCGGGGCGGGCGTCTGGGCCTGTACGCTCAGGGGTGCCGCAAGAGCAAGAGCCAACAGGCCCGCAGCAGAACCGCCCGAGGGCCAGGCCCCCGGGCGGCGGGAAGAAAATGGGATGGTGAGCGCTCGCATGCCTGCATTGTAGGCAGCCTGGCGACCCAGCCCGAGCGCCTTCCTCCACAATCACCGCATGTCTGACGCCTCAAACGCCCCCACGACCCCGTCCGAACCGCCCGCGCCGACGAACGGCAGCCCCCCGACCTTGCTGCTGGTGGACGGCTCCAGCTACCTTTACCGGGCGTTTTTTGCCGGTGGGGATGCCATGAGCACCACCCTGCCCGACGGTACGGTACAGAAAACCGGCGCCATCCGCATCATGATCAACATGATGCAGAAGCTGCTCAAGGACCACCCGGCCGCTTACGCCGCCTGCGTTTTTGATGCCAAGGGCCCCACCTTTCGCGACGCGATCTACCCCGAGTACAAGGCCCAGCGCAGCCCCATGCCCGACGACCTGCGCAGCCAGATCGCGCCGATCCACGAGGTGGTGAAACTGATGGGCTGGCCGGTGCTGGATGTGCCCGGCGTGGAAGCCGACGACGTGATCGGCACCCTGGCCGCCACCGCTGCGCAGCAGGGCATCCGTGTCATTGTCTCCAGCGGCGACAAAGACCTCGCCCAGTTGGTCAACCGCCACATCACCATCATCGACACCATGAGCGGCAAGGTGCGTGACCTGGCCGGGGTGGAAGCCGAATTCGGTGTGCCCGCCCGCCTGATGCTGGACTACCAGATGCTGGTGGGCGATACGGTGGACAACGTGCCGGGCGTCCAGGGTGTGGGCCCCAAGACGGCCGTGAAGCTGTTGCAGGAATACGGCTCGGTGGACGCCCTGGTGGCGCAGGCCGACCAAATCAAGGGCGCTGTCGGCGAGAAGCTGCGCAAGGCGCTGGACTGGCTGCCCACCGGCCGCCAGTTGCTGACCATCAAGACCGACTGCGACCTCAACGGCTGGGTGCCCGGCCTACCAGCTCTTGACGCGGTGCGCATGGGTGAGCCCGACACCGCGCCGCTGCGCGCTTTTTACGACACTTACGGGTTCAAGGGTCTGGCCAAGGCGCTGGGCGGCGACTCCGTTCGGGCTGAACCTGTCGAAGACTTTCGACAAACTCAAGGCGAACGGGACTTGTTCTCGGACCCTATGGTGGACACCATCGCGCCGCGCGTCAGCAACCTCGCCTACGACACCCTGCTCACCTGGGCTGCCTTCGACCACTGGCTGGCCAAGGTCGAAGCCGCCAACCTTACCGCCATCGACACCGAAACCACGTCACTCGACGAAATGCGGGCGCAGATTGTCGGCATCAGTTTCAGCGTCACTCCGGGCGAAGCCGCCTACATCCCGCTCAAACACGAAGGCCCTGGCGCGCCCGAGCAGCTCCCATTCGACGAAGTGCTGGCCAGGCTCAAACCCTGGCTGGAAAACCCGGCGAAGCACAAGCTCGGCCAGCACATCAAGTACGACCGCCACGTGTTCGCCAACCACGGCATCGAGGTGCAGGGCTACACCCACGACACCATGCTGCAAAGCTATGTGCTGGAAGTGCACAAGCCCCACGGCTTGGCCAGCCTGGCCGAGCGCCACCTGGGCCGTAACGGTATCGCCTATGAAGACCTCTGCGGCAAAGGCGCACACCAGATCCCGTTTGCCCAGGTCGATGTGGCCAAGGCCGCCGAGTATTCGTGTGAAGACAGCGACATGACGCTGGACGTGCACCGCGCCCTTTGGCCGCAGATCGAGGCCGATGCCAAGCTGAAATTCATCTACGCGCTCGAAATCGCCAGCAGCGAAACCCTCTACCGCATCGAACGCAATGGCGTGCTGATCGACGCGCCCACGCTCGCCCAGCAGAGCCACGAACTCGGCCAGCGCATCCTCGCGCTGGAGCAGCAGGCTTACGAGATCGCGGGCCAGCCCTTCAACCTGGCCAGTCCCAAACAGCTGGGCGAGATCTTCTTTGACAAACTGGGCCTCCCCGTCATCAAGAAGACCGCCACCGGCGCGCGCAGCACCGACGAAGAGGTGCTGGAAAAGCTGGCCGAAGACTACCCGCTGCCGGCCAAGATCCTGGAGCACCGCTCCCTGAGCAAACTCAAGGGCACCTACACCGACAAACTCGCCCAGCTCGCCCACCCGCGCACCGGCCGCGTGCACACCCACTACGCGCAGGCGGTGGCCGTAACGGGCCGCCTCTCCAGCAACGATCCCAACCTGCAGAACATCCCGATTCGCACCGCCGAAGGCCGCAAGGTGCGCGAAGCCTTTGTGGCCCCGCCCGGCCATGTGATCGCCAGCGCCGACTACTCGCAGATCGAGCTGCGCATCATGGCCCACCTGAGCGACGACGCGGCCCTGCGGCGCGCCTTTCACGAAGGGCACGACGTGCACCGCGCCACCGCCGCCGAGGTGTTTGGCATCACGCCGGCCGAGGTGAGCAGCGAGCAGCGCCGCTACGCCAAAACCATCAACTTCGGTCTGATTTACGGCATGGGCACCTTCGGCCTGGCCAAATCGCTCGGCATTGAAAACGCCGCCGCCAAGACCTACATCGACCGCTACTTCGCCCGCTTTGCTGGCGTCAAGCAGTACATGGACGATACCCGCGCGCTGGCCAAGGCACAGGGCTATGTGGAAACCGTGTTTGGTCGCCGCCTGGTGTTGCCCGGCATCCAGAACGAAAAAGGCGCCCGCCTCGCTGGGCTGGAGCGCCAGGCCATCAACGCGCCCATGCAGGGCACGGCGGCCGACCTGATCAAGCTCGCCATGGTGGCGGTGCAAAAAGCGCTGGACGCACAAGGCAAAGGCACTCGCATGATCATGCAGGTTCACGACGAACTGGTGTTCGAGGTGCCCGAGGCTGAGGTGGACTGGCTGCGCGCCGACATCCCGCGCCTGATGGCCGGGGTGGCCGAACTCAAGGTGCCGCTGCTGGCCGAGGTGGGGGTGGGGGCGAACTGGGATCAGGCGCATTAAAAGCACCGCAACATGCGTTGAATCGGAAAGACCCGTAGGAGGTTTTTTGAGCATCAAGCCGATCCACACCAGTGCCGATTTCCAAGTCACCCTCAGGGATCTGCTTCCTTGATGAAGGGCGGCCCGGAGCCGGGTACGCCAGATGGGACCGCCTGGCCGTTTGGGTGAAACTGGTGCAAGGCTTCGAGGCCAGCCACACGCCCATCAGTGCGTCCGATCTGGTCCTTGGCTGCCCATGCTCTGGGATGCCGAAGCATGTTGCGGCTGCTGATGTCTTCAGAGCGGCGAGATCAGCGCCGCTTGAACCATGCCCCCGTGCGCGGCATTGCCTACCGACCCCGATCAAGCAGAGGCGTCTTTTTTGTCTGCGGTCTGGAGCACAAAATCGAACCCGGCGCACAGGGCCGCCAGCTGCACCTCGATGCAAAGTTCCGGGGTCAGCCGGGGGCTGTCGGGGTAGACCTCGGTGGTGGTGATGTAGCGGGCGTCGGTCCAGCCGCTGCAGATGCCTTGCTGGCGTTTGAAAGACTGGATCACGCCCTGCTGCACCAGCGGTTTGCCCAGCAGCTCACCCTTTGCATCGGCCGGGGCAATGTGGGTGAGGCGGCTCACCGCGTCGATGATGGCGGCCTGGAAGGCGGGTTGTGGGCGGTTCTGGTCGGCGAACAGGTAGAAGCCGTCGGGGATGTCGCAGGGTTCGAGCGGCGTGGCATCGCGCGCCGCTTTGGCGGGCCGAAACTCGCTGGCATCGGTGTCGGTGGTTTCGTGCAGGTCGATATGCAGCAGCGGCACATCAAACTGGCTGAGCAGGTCAATCGCATGTTGTGCCTCGGGCGCGGCCGGCGTGGGCAAGAAGGCGCGATTGGGGTCCACCGCGTGCGGGTTCCAGCGGTTGTTGGTGGCGTAGCTCCAGGGGCTGACGCAGACCAGGTGCAACAAGTTGGCCCGTGGCGCGTAGTGGGCAAACCGCTCGGCCAGAAACCGCAGGCCACCCAATACGCCGCTGGCCTCGTAACCGTGCACGCCACCGGTGACGAGGAAAAACGGCTGGGTCGGGTCCCAGTGTTTGCTCTTTACCGCCCACAGCGGATAGACATCAAAACCCTCGGCTCGGTAGTCCAGGCTGCCGTAGCTGAAACACTCGGCGCAGGCTTGCAGGTCTGCGTTGCCCTGCGGTGCAAACAGCCGCTGCAACGGGTCCACCACGTCGCGCTGGTAGCTGCGCTGCACCGTCTGCTGGGCCAGCCAGCGGCGGCGTTCAGCGTCGCCCCATGCCTGGCCAGGGGTGCCGATGGCATAAGGTGAGGTGGTGGGGCCGGGCATGGTGCGGGTCAGAGGGTTTCGAAGCGGCCGAGCCGGACCATGGTCTGTCCGGGTTTGAAGCGACGCTGCGTGGGCATGATCAGCACGCATTGGTCATACGGGCTGGTCCAGATGTGGTCGCCGTCCTGGGCGACGGGGGTGCCCGCCTTCTCGATGATGGACATGGGCACGATGGGCACCAGAAAACGGAATTCACCCGTGCGGGCCGTGACCGCCTCGGTCACGCGCACCAGGCGCTGCTGTGGCGGCAGGGGCTGGCGCTGGCGAGCCTGCACCCATGCCTCGCTGGCGAGACCGGTCAGGCCCAGAAAGCGGGCCAGGCAGTCGCGCGCCACGTCGGCGGCGGCGGCTTCCCAGTGTTGGCCACATTCGATGAGCAAGGCGCACTGCGGGGCCGCGGCGTCGCCGAAGGCGCCGCGCTCGATCATGCGCAGCCCGGCCGGGTGGCCGGTGTCGATGAGCAGGTCGGCCGGCGTGCCCAGCGCGGCGGCGTAACGGGCATTTTTCTCCAGCGTGCCGCAGACCATCAGGGGCGCGCAGTTTTCGTTCATGGAGTGGATGTCCAGGATGAAGTCGGCCGCGTCCACAAAGGGCACCAGCTCGCGCGCCCGGCGCTTTTCGCAGCTGTCGCCATCGGCCAGCGATGCGTCGGCCCAGACGCGGTTGAGGTCTTCGTCCACAAACCGCGAAATATAGGGGTCTTGCGGGTCCCAGCGGGCGTGGGCTTCGTGGTTGGCAAACACGACGCAGAGCTGGCCTTTGAGCGGGCGAAAGCCCTCGGCCAGCAATTCGTCGGCGGCGATCGAGCCACAAAACTCGTTGCCGTGGGTGAGCACCTGCACATGCACGCGCGGCCCGGGCAGGCCGCTGTCGAACAG
>DAIOEI010000053.1:0-9969 GCA_036746335.1 Hydrogenophaga sp.
GCCGCACCGACAGGCGCAGCATGTGCGGCCGCTGGAACAGCATGGCGATGCGCGAAGCCAGCGGCACGGAGCGCTCACCGGCGGCAACAGGCAGCAGGCCGTGCAGCGTGCGCAGCAGCGTGCTCTTGCCACAGCCGTTGGGGCCGACCAGGGCCACCCGCTCACCGGCGTGGATGCTCAGCGAGATGTCGCGCAAGGCTTCCACCTGGGCGGCGGGGCCCAGGCTCACATGCACCGCGTTCAGGCACAGGACCACAGGGGCATGGGCGGGCGGCGCGTGCGCAGTGCAAGCAGCAGGATGCAGGGCATGCACGGCGGACGGCAGATCAGCCCTCATGTGGTGGCCATCCGCAGATCGCCACCGTCCAACCGCTCGCGCCAGCGGCGCAGCAGCGCCACCGCGCTGTTGAGCAGCAGCACCACCGCCAGCAGCACCAGCCCCAGGCCCAGCGCCAGCGGCAGGTCGCCCTTGCTGGTTTCGAGCGCGATGGCGGTGGTCATGACGCGGGTGAAGCCCTCGATGTTGCCGCCCACGATCATCACCGCGCCCACCTCGGCAATGGCGCGGCCAAAGGCGGTGATCAACACGGTGAGCAGGGCGTAGCGCTCGTCCCAGGCCAGCAGCAAGCTGCGCAGGCCCAGGCCCGCACCCAGCGAGGAGAGTTGTTCACCGTGGCTGCGGTCGGCGTCTTCCACCACCTGGCGCGTGAGCGCGGTCACCAGCGGCAGCACCAGGATCGCCTGCGCCAGCACCATGGCCTGAAAACTGAACAGCCAGCCCAGAAAACCCAGCGGCCCCGAGCGCGAGAGCAGCAGGTAGACCACCAGCCCCACCACCACAGCCGGTACGGCCAGCGCGGTGTTGAGCAGCGTGAGCACGGCGCCCCGCCCCGGAAACCGCGCGACCGCCAGCCAGGCTCCCAGCGCCAGCCCCAGGCTGCAGGCCAGCAGGCAAGCGGTGGCACTCACGGCGAGGGATCGCAACACGATGGCCCAGAGGCCGGGGTCACCCGAGAGGACCAGCTGGAGCGCGGTGGCGACGCTGTCGGAAAAGGTGTTCATGCGATGGCAACAACAGGGACGGCGGAGCATAAGCGCTGGGGACCCACTTGAGAGTACGGGCCTACGCGGTATGAACCCGACAACATAGGCACGGCCTTGCATAGCTCGGCTCTGGTGCACACTGTCGGCCCATGAGACGCATCGCCCTGTCCTACTCGCTCGCGGCCGAACGCGCCGAACCGGGTCTGCGCGAACCGGCGCATGCCCTGCTGCGCAATCCGATGATGGACGTGCTCAACGCGGTGCACGAACAGGGCTCCATCTCGGCGGCGGCGCGTTCACTGGGCCTGTCGTACCGCCACGTCTGGGGCCAGCTCAAGGACTGGGAAGCACAGCTCGGGCGCGAGCTGCTGGTGTGGGAGCGCGGCCAGTCGGCGCTTCTCTCACCCTTTGGCCAGCGCCTGCTGATGGCCGAGCGGCTGGCGCAGGCGCGGCTGGGGCCGCAGCTGGAGGCGCTGCGCGCCGAGCTGGAGCGTGCCTTTGCCATGGCCTTCGGCGATGCGCAGAGCCCCGCCGAGGTGCTCACGCTTTACGCCAGCCACGACCACGCGCTGACCGAACTGCAGGAGCTGGCCGCGTCGTCACACGGCGACGGCCAGCCCGGCCTGCACCTGGACATCCGCTTCACCGGCAGCGTGGACGCGATCCGCGCGCTCAACGAAGGGCGCTGCCTGCTGGCAGGGTTTCACACACAACCCTTTGCCACCGCCGACAGCCGCAGCGCGCGCACCTACCGCCCGCTGCTCAAGCCTGGCACGCACAAGATCATCGGTTTTGCGCGGCGCTCGCAGGGCCTGATGGTGGCGCCGGGCAACCCGCTGCGCCTGCGCGACCTGCGCGACGTGGCGCGGCTGCAGGCGCGCTTTGTCAACCGCGCGCTGGGCACGGGCACGCGGCTGCTGCTGGAAGAATTGCTGGTGCAAGAAGGCCTGACACCGGCCGATCTGAGCGGTTTCGAGCGGGAAGAAAGCTCGCACGCGGCGGTGGCGCAGGCGGTGGCCAGCGGCAACGCCGACGTGGGCCTGGGCACCGAATACGCCGCGCGCAGCCAGGGGCTGGGTTTCATGGCGCTGACCGAAGAGCGCTACATGCTGGTGTGCCTGAAGTCGGCGCTGGAACTGCCGGGTATGCAGCAGTTGCTTCTGTTGCTGCGCAGCCCGCGCTGGCAGCAGCGTCTGCACACCCTGGCCGGTTATGCGCCCGACCACCCGGGCGAAGTGGCCGCCATGAAGCGGCTGCTGCCCTGGTGGGCGTGAGGGTGCTTCAGCGCACGCTGAGGAATCGGGTCATGGCTTCCAGTTCGGCCGCCAGCGCCGCCGCAAAGCCGGCTTCGTCTGGCGGCTGGCCACTGACGTAGCCGATGTGGGCTTGCAGGCGTCCATCGGCCCAGGCCAGGTTGCCCCAACCGATCACCCGATCGCGCCACAACAAGGGCATCGCGTAATAACCCCGAATGCGCCTGGCGGGCGGCGTGTAAGCCTCAAACCGGTAGGCCCAGCCCCACAGGCGTTCAAAGCGGTCGCGATCCCAAACCACCGGATCAAAGGGCGCCAGCAGGCGCGCTCCTTCGGGCGCTTTCCAGCGCCTGGAACACGGGTCTTCTCCCGCAGGCCAGTACCACGGAACGCCCTCTACCCGGACTTGAGGCAGACGCTGCGCGGCGCGCAGCAGCGCAGGTCGCAAAAGCCCCTGCCACTGGGGCACGGCATGGCGGAGCATGGCCACGAGTTGCCTCAATCCAGGTTGCGGCAAGGGCGCGTAGGTGTGCACCAGCGCGTCCACCAAAGCATCCAGCGCGGTCGGCACATCGCCAGCTGAAGTGGCCTGGGGTGACTGCGCCGCGTACAGCCGCACGCCGTTCTGACGCCGTGCCACACGCAGCAAGCCGCGGTAGTGCATGGCGTCCAGCAACTGGGTGCTGGCCTTGGAGCGGCCCCCAAAACCGTTGGTGGTGTGGCCATGGGCAAAGTGCGCATCGACCTCGCCCGGATGGACCTCGCCGCGTTCCTGAACGAACCGCCAGACGGCTTCGGCCTGGGCCTGGCGCTCGGCAGGCCATTCTCGCAACGCGACGCGCGGATGCATGAGCGCCCGCAGTTCGGGCGAGACGAAACCATAGTTGACGAAGAAGTCTTCTTCCACCGCAAGATGCGGATAGCAGCGCTCCAGGTCACCGGCCTGGTAGTGCCTGACCCGGTGGCGCAGGGTCAGATCTTGTGCCCGGGCCGGAGAGCGGATTGGATCGGCCTGCAAGAAGCCAAGCTTGTGGATCGCACTGGGCAGGGTGGTGGGCGCAAACAGGCTGCGCGAGAGCGCGTAGCGGCGGAGGTGGGCCAGCGTCGGTGACGTCATCCCGGCATCATGCCACCGGGTTTCGCGCTGGCCGGGAGCGAGTGCCGCCCTGCGGCCGCGCTCAGAAAGCTTCTTTTTCCGCTTCCAGGTAGGCCAGGCTGGTGTACTTGCCGATGTTGCTGTCAAAGCCGTCCATGGTCTTGGCGCGGCTGGCGACGCGCGGGTCTTGCAGCACCAGGTCTTTGGCTTTGTCCAGGGGAATGCCCGCTTCCACGGCCTTGACGCAGGGCTCCCAGATGCCCTTCATGAAGGTGCCGTAGGTATCGAGCAGGTCTTTGCTGCCGCGGCCGTGGCCGGGCACCCAGAGTTGGTCGCCCGCAGCCTGTTTCAGCGCGTCGTAGTATTTGAAGGTGCCCGGGTAGGAGCCGTCGTCCATGTTGGCAATGCGGTTCTCCATGGCGATGTCGGCGATGTAGGTCAGTTTGTCCTGCACCACCTCGATGCTCAGGTCGGAGGGCGTGTGCGCCTTGCCGTAAAAGTGCATCTTGAGCTGCACATCGCCGTAGTCGAACACCTGCCCGTGTTGCACCGTCTGGTTCGGGGCAAACACCTTGGTGCCCATCGTGGCCTGGTTGGTCCAGCGCTCCATCAGGCTGCGCCAGAGGTTGCCTTCATGCCCCGCGATTTGCGCCCGGCTGTGCTCCAGCGCGTAAATGGGCAGCTCCTTGCCAAAGGCTTCCACGAAGGCGTGGTTGCCGAGCCAGTGGTCGCCGTGGTAGTGGCTGTTGAAGACGGCGATCACTGGCTTGTCCGTCACGGTCTTGATCATGCGAATGGCCATCTGGCCGATCTGCACCGAAGCCCCGGTGTCCATCACGACCACGCCTTTTTGTGTGATGACAAACAGGATGCTGGCCATCAGGCCCTGGTTTTCCTGCGTGGGGAAACCCTCTTTGGCGTAGACCATCCACACATGCGGGGACAGCTGTTCGGGTTTCACATCCGGCACCGGCGGGCCTTCAATGAAGTCCTGTACCTGCTGGGCAAACAGACGCACCTCCGGGAATGTGGCCAGCCCCGCAGCGCCCACGCCCATGGCACCCAAGGCGCGCAACCAGGCCCGACGGCTGGCCAGCGGCTGAGCCAGCGAATCCGCTGATGGGCTGCGAGACGTGGGAGTGCGGGTGTGTGCCATGGGGAGTCTCCTGGATCGATCTTCAAATAAGCGAATACTTATTTTTCGATCATAAAACCCAGATGCCCCTCAGGCAAGCCCCCGGTTGCCTGCTGGCGCAGACCGATTGGTGTTTGGCCGGGCAAGCGAAGTTCAGGCAGCGGCGGGGGCTGGCGCCTTGGCGGGGAGCCGCCGAGCGATCTCTGCCACCAGTTGCCGGGCCAGCACCAGCTTGGAGGCCTTGGGCAGGTCCAGACTGCCCTGTTCGTCCACCAGCAGCAGGGCGTTGTCGTCTTGCCCGAAGGTGTCGGGCCCGATGTTGCCCACCAGCAGCGGCACGCCTTTGCGCACGCGCTTGGCCTGGGCTTGAGCGAGCAGGTCGTGGCTTTCCGCAGCAAATCCCACACAGTACAACTGCCGGTTGAGCGCGCGCGGGCTGGCCGCGATGGTGGCCAGTATGTCGGGGTTTTCAACGAAATTCAGGGCGGGCACGCGCCCGGTACCGTCTTTCTTGATTTTCTGGTCTGCGCTGTTCACCGGCCGCCAGTCGGCCACGGCGGCGGCGGACACAAACACCGAGGCGGTCTGGCTCAAGACGTTGAGCGTCTTTTGCATGTTCAGCGCCGATTTGACATTGATGCGACCCACGCCACGCGGCGTGGGCAAAGCCACGGGCCCAGCGACGAGCGTGACATGGGCACCTGCCTCGTGCGCGGCACGGGCGATGGCAAAACCCATTTTGCCGCTGGAGAGGTTGGTCAAGCCACGCACCGGGTCAATCGCTTCAAAAGTAGGCCCGGCACTCACCAGCACCTGCTGCCCCGCCAGCAGCTTGGGCGTGAAGTGGCGAATGGTTTCATACAACAGCTCTTCGGGTTCGAGCATGCGCCCATCGCCGTTCTCACCGCAGGCCTGGTCTCCGGCGCCCACATCCAGCACCACCGAACCATCGGCGCGCAGTTGGGCCACGTTGCGCTGGGTGGCCGGGTGGGCCCACATTTCCCGGTTCATGGCCGGCGCCAGAATCAGCGGCACCCGCTCCAGCGGACGCGCCAGACACATCAGGCTGAGCAGGTCGTCAGCGCGGCCGTGCAGCAGCTTGGCCATGAAGTCAGCGCTGGCCGGTGCAACCAAGATGGCATCAGCCTCGCGACTGAGGTTGATGTGGGCCATGTTGTTGTCAACCCCGCCCGAGGTGCGCGGGTCCCACTGGGAACTGAAAACGGGCCGGCCTGAGAGCGCCTGCATGGTCACCGGGGTGATGAACTGCTCCGCAGCGTCGGTCATGACCACCTGCACGGTGGCGCCCGCCTTGATCAAAACGCGACAAAACTCAGCCGACTTGTAGCAGGCAATGCCACCGGACAGCCCGAGGACGATGTGTTTTCCGGCCAGTTCGTTCATGGCTTCAATGTATCAGTTTGTGAGTTATTGCACGCCAGTTCTCGGTGCCTGCCGCGAGAACTGAGGCGTTGCCGCCACAAGAGACCCTGGATGATTGGGTTTGACCTGCCGCTCAGTCGTTGCTCACCACTCGCAAGACAAAGCTGCGGTCCAACGAACCCCGTTGTCCAACAACCTGGGCCTTAACATTGACCTGAAAATCTTGGTTGGAAAGGGTTTGATTGTCGTAACAGTCTGGAAATCCGAGACATGCCTGCGTAATCAGACCGGTCTGCGGATTGATCCTCAAGTTGTTTCTCATCGAAACAAGTGCTTCATTGGGCAAGCTTGCACTTTCGATGCTCATGGCATAAGACAGCGAGAAACCTGTCTCAACGCTGGCCGAAGCGTCGATTGCCCACTGGGACTGGGTTTGGCTACCTGGTTCGAAACTGGGATTTCTGGGGCCAAAATCGGCTTCGCGTCCGGTGTAAAACGAACCATTTGGTCGGAGTTTGATGAGAGGGGAGTAGCCGCCGGTATCTGAAAAACTCACGTTCGGCAGCGATTCTCCGGTCGGCAAGGGTCCGTCATCTGAACCGCCACCACATGCGGCCAAAACCAAGGTGGCAAACACCAAACTCGCAGCCAGATCAACAACACGACGAATGATCACAGAAACCTCCAGAGCGCCCAAAAGGACAAGAACTACTCCCATTATGTTCGACAACTCCGCCAAGAAAACCCAAAAACGGTACTTCCCGGCCGACAGTTGCTCTGCCAAGGGGCGGGGGCTGCGATCGACTGCGCCGCCTATAATCCGCATTTCCACCTCCTGCGAGCGCAGCGCTCGCCCGAGACATGACCAAATTTGTGTTCGTCACTGGCGGTGTGGTGTCCTCCCTCGGCAAGGGCATCGCTTCTGCTTCCCTGGCTGCGATCCTCGAATCGCGCGGCCTCAAAGTCACCCTCATCAAGCTCGACCCGTACATCAACGTGGACCCGGGCACCATGTCGCCCTTCCAGCACGGCGAGGTCTTCGTCACCGACGACGGCGCCGAAACCGACCTGGACCTGGGCCACTATGAGCGTTTCATCGAAACGCGCATGAAGAAGTCCAACAACTTCACCACCGGCAAAATCTACCAGTCGGTGCTGGAGAAGGAACGCCGCGGCGACTACCTGGGCAAGACGGTGCAGGTCATCCCGCACGTCACCAACGAGATCCAGGAATTCATCAAGCGCGGTGCCGGCCTTGTGGCTCCGCAAGGCGTCGATCCCAAGACATTCACGCCCGACCCGGTGGACGTGGCCATCGTGGAAATCGGTGGCACGGTGGGTGACATCGAGTCCCTGCCCTTCCTGGAAGCCGTGCGCCAGATGAGCCTGCGCATGGGCCCGAACAACTCGGCTTTTGTGCACCTGACCTACCTGCCGTGGATCGCGGCAGCGGGCGAACTGAAAACCAAACCCACCCAGCACACGGTGCAGAAGCTGCGCGAGATCGGCATCTCGGCCGACGCCCTGCTCTGCCGCGCCGACCGCCGCATTCCGGAAGAAGAGCGCGCCAAGATTTCGCTGTTCACCAACGTGCCCGAGTGGGGCGTGATCAGCATGTGGGACGTGGACACCATCTACAAGGTGCCTCGCATGCTGCACGAGCAGGGCCTGGATGGCCTGATCTGCGACAAGCTGCGCCTGAACACGCCGCCCACCAGCCTCAAGCGCTGGGACGAGCTGGTGCACGAAACCGAACACCCGCAGGGCGAGGTGAAGATCGCCATGGTCGGCAAATACGTGGACCTGTCGGACAGCTACAAATCGGTCAACGAGGCGCTGCGACATGCGGGCATGCGCAACCATGTGAAGGTCACCATCGACCACCTGGACTCCGAAGCCATGGAAGGCACCGACGTGAGCGCCCAGCTCGCAGCCTACGACGCCATCCTGGTGCCGGGCGGCTTCGGCCAGCGCGGTGTGGAAGGCAAGATCGCCACCGCCCGTTTCGCCCGTGAAAACAAGGTGCCCTATCTGGGCATCTGCCTGGGCATGCAGGTCGCCACTATCGAATACGCGCGCCACGTGGCGGGACTGGAAGGCGCCAACAGCACCGAATTCGATCCCGCCTGCCAAAACCCGGTGATCGCGCTGATTGAAGAGTGGAAAGACGCTGACGGCAGCATCCAGAAGCGCAATGCGAATTCCGATCTGGGCGGCACCATGCGCCTGGGCGCCCAAAGCTCCGACGTGGCCAAGGGCACGCTGGCGCACAGCATTTATGGCGATGTGGTGACCGAACGCCACCGCCACCGCTACGAGGCCAACGTCAATTACCTGGACCGGCTGCGCCAGGCGGGTCTGGTGATTTCCGCGCTGACGCAGCGCGAGCAGCTGACCGAAATCGTCGAACTGCCCAAGGCCATGCACCCCTGGTTCATCGGCGTGCAGTTCCACCCCGAGTTCAAATCCACCCCCTGGGCCGGTCACCCGCTGTTCAATGCCTTTATCAAGGCGGCGGTGGAACAACAAAGCCGCCAGAAACTCAAGGCCGTGGCCTGAAACGGAAGAACTCCCCATGCAACTCTGCGGATTCAACGCCGGACTGGACCAACGCTTTTTCCTGATCGCAGGCACCTGCTCGATCGAAGGTCTGCAGATGTCGCTGGACGTGGCCGGTCAGCTCAAGGAAACCTGCACCGCGCTGGGCATTCCGCTGATCTACAAAGGCTCTTTCGACAAGGCCAACCGGTCTTCTGGCAGCAGCCAGCGCGGCGTTGGGATCGACGCAGGGCTGAAAATTCTTGATGAGGTGCGCAAGCAGCTGCAGTTGCCCATCCTGACCGACGTGCACGACGCATCGCAGGTGGCCGAGGTGGCCAGCGTGGTGGACGTGTTGCAGACGCCCGCCTTCCTCTGCCGCCAGACCGATTTCATCCGCGCCGTGGCCCAGTCGGGCAAGCCGGTGAACATCAAAAAGGGCCAGTTTTTGGCACCCTGGGACATGAAGAACGTGATCGACAAGGCCCGCGCCGCCGCCAAGGAAGCCGGCCTGTCGGAAGACCGCTTCCTGGCCTGCGAGCGCGGTGTGAGCTTTGGCTACAACAACCTGGTGGCCGACATGACCAGCCTCGCAGAAATGCGCAAGTCGGGCGCGCCGGTGGTGTTTGACGTGACCCACTCGGTGCAAAAGCCGGGCGGCCTGGGCGCAGTCAGCGGCGGTGCGCGCGAGATGGTGCCGGTGCTGGTCCGGGCCGGTGTGGCCGCCGGTGTGGCTGGCCTGTTCATGGAGACGCACCCGAAACCGGCCGAGGCTTGGTCCGATGGCCCCAACGCCGTGCCTCTGGGGCGCATGAAGGCGCTGCTGGAAACGCTGGTGGCGCTGGACGACGTCACCAAGTGCAGCAGCTTCCTCGAAAACGATTTCAACTGAGTCTTGCCATGACCGCTGCCTACATCATTGCCGAAGTGACCGTCACCAACGAAGACCAGATGAAGCGCTACCGCGAATGGAGCACCCGCGCCATGCAGGAATTTGCTGCCGAGGTGCTGGTGCGCGGAGGCCGCGTCGAGCCGCTCGAAGGCGACTGGAACCCGCAGCGGATCGTGGTGCTGAAGTTCAAGGACATCGCCACCGCGCAGGCCTACTACCAGTCAGAAACCTACACCCGCGCACGACAGGAGCGCGAGGGCGCGGGCTCGATCCGCATGTTTGCGGTGGAGGGGGCTGTGTGACCTCCCCCCTGCACCGCTTCGCGTCTTCCCGCCTGCTTCGCGGGGGGACGCACCCTGTGGCCCGGCCAAGCCGGTTCCACGGGTGCACTGGACACTGCACGTGCTCCGGTCGGCCCCCTGTTTTATCGTTTTTCTTTTTGTTCAAAAGGTAGAAAAGATGAGTGCAATCGTTGATATCGTCGGCCGCGAAATCCTGGACAGCCGTGGCAACCCCACCGTCGAATGCGACGTGCTGCTGGAGTCTGGCGTCATGGGCCGCGCCGCCGTGCCGTCGGGCGCGTCCACTGGCTCACGCGAAGCCATCGAGCTGCGCGACGGCGACAAGA
>DAIOEI010000054.1:0-2726 GCA_036746335.1 Hydrogenophaga sp.
CTCACATGGCGCACGACCGCCAGGTTGTGGCTGATGAAGAGATAGGTCAGCCCGCGCTCGCGCTGCAGGTCCTTCATGATGTTGAGCACCTGCGCCTGCACACTCACGTCCAGCGCGCTGGTGGGTTCGTCACACACCAGAAACTCGGGCTGCGTGGCCAGGGCGCGCGCAATCGAAATGCGCTGGCGCTGGCCGCCGGAGAACTGGTGCGGGTACTTCACCGCATCGGCCGCCGACATACCCACCGAACGCAGCAGCTCACCCACGCGCTCCTGCAGCGCTGGCCCCTCGCTGAGCAAACCATGTTCGGTCAGCGGCTCCGCCACGATATCGCCCACCCGCCAGCGCGGGTTCAGGCTGGCGTAGGGATCCTGAAAAATCATCTGGATGCGACGGCGCAACTGGCGCCCCTGCGGCGTCTTGAAGGCCGCATGCGCGTCTTGCCCGTCGAACTCGAAGCCGCCGCGTGTGGGTTCGTACAGGCCCACGAGCAGACGGGCCACCGTGCTCTTGCCACAGCCCGATTCACCGACCAGCGCGAGCGTCTGGCCGCGCTCAATATCAAAAGACACGCCATCGACCGCGCGCAGCAAGCGGCGCGGTTGCCGTTCCAGGACCCGGTTCAACCAGGGCGCCGACACATCAAAGGTCTTGGCCAGGTCGGTCGCTCGCACCAGCGGGGCTGCGCCTGAAGCCAACACAGAAGGCGTCTGTTCGGATGTGCTGACGCTCATGCTGCCTCCCCGATGGTGAGCACACTGGAGGCGTCGTGCAGCCAGCAGGCCGCGCGCGTGGCGCCCGCGGCCATGAGGTCGGGGCGTTGTTCGTGGCAACGCTCGAAGCTGCGATCGCAGCGGGGGTTGTAAGCACAACCGCGCGGAATCGCGTTCAAACGTGGCATGGCGCCGTCGATCTGGTGCAGCCGTTCGCGGTCCATGCTCATGTCGGGAATGCAGGCCATCAGGCCTTTGGTGTAAGGGTGGGCTGGCTGGTTGATGACCTCGTGCACCGGGCCGATTTCAGCGATCCGTCCGGCGTACATGACTGCCACACGGTCGCAGGTCTCGGCAATCACACCCATGTCGTGTGTGATCAGCATCACAGCAGCCCCACGTTCGCGGCAAATGGTCTTGAGCAGGGTGATGATCTGCGCCTGAATGGAGACGTCCAGCGCCGTGGTGGGCTCGTCGGCCACGATCAGTTTGGGCTCCGCAGCCAGGGCCAGGGCAATCACCACGCGCTGGCGCATGCCACCCGAGAACTGGTGCGGAAAATGGTCGATGCGCTGTTCGGCCGCTGGAATACCGGTGTCGCGAAGGAGCTGGATGGCGCGCTCGCGCGCCTCGGCCTGGTTCACTGGCAGGTGGGTGGTGATGGTTTCCGTCAGCTGGCGACCCACCGAATACAGCGGGTTCAGCGAGGTCAGCGGGTCCTGGAAAATTGCGCCGATCTGGCGCCCCCGTACCCGGCGCATCTGCTCGGGAGGCAGGTTGTCAATGCGCCGACCTTCCAGAAGGATCTCGCCACTGGCCACCCGTCCCGGGGGCTCCAGCAAACCGATGATGGACGCTCCTGTGAGCGACTTGCCAGCCCCCGACTCGCCCACCACGCCGAGAATTTCACCTGGTGCGATGTCGAACGATATGCCGTCCAGCGCGCGAAGTGTGCCGTGGCGATTTGGAAACTCGACGACGAGATTTTTGACTTCAAGAAGGCTCATAAGGGGCAACCGGCAAGCTCTCTGTTGGGAGCAGGGGAATCAATCCAGCACACAGCGCGCAACCGGCTTCGCTGGGCCACTGGTGTGGTCCCCGTGGGGGGAAGACGCGAAATGGCGCAGGGGAGGGTCATCGGAGTCTGGGGTTCAAGGCGTCGCGCAGCCAGTCGCCCAGCAAATTCACCGACAGCGCGATCACCACCAGCATGGCCCCAGGGAAAATGGTGATCCACCACTCACCAGAGAACAAATAGTCGTTGCCCACCCGGATCAAGGTGCCCAGGGAGGGAGAAGTCGGTGGCGCACCGACCCCCAGAAAAGACAGCGTGGCCTCGGTGATGATGGCGGTGGCCACCTGGATGGTGGCCAGCACCAGCACCGGCCCCATGACATTGGGCAGCACATGCAGACGCATGATGCGCAATGGTGCCACCCCAGTCACGCGCGCGGCTTGCACATACTCCTTGTTGCGCTCCACCAGCGTGGAGCCACGCACGGTGCGGGCGTACTGGACCCAGCCAGTCAGCGTGATGGAGATGATCAGCACACCAAAAGCCAGCGTTTCATGGGCATTGGGAAACAGCGCCCGACCCACCCCCGCAATGAGCAAGGCCACCAGGATGGCAGGGAAAGACAACATCACATCACAGATGCGCATCAGCAAGCTGTCAACCCAGCCACCCAGAAACCCCGCCAGCAGCCCCAGCGTGACCCCGATAAAAACCGAGAGCAGCACCGACGCCAGACCCACCGCCAGCGAAATGCGCGCACCGTACATCAGCGCGGAAAGAATATCCCGACCTTGATCATCGGTACCCAGTAAAAACTGGCTGCTACCACCCTCCATCCAGGCTGGCGGCAGCCGGGCGTTCATCAATTCCAGCGTGGCCAGATCGAACGGGTTGTGCGGCGCGATCCAGGGCGCAAACACCGCACCAACCACACAAACCAGCGCCATCAGCGCGGCCACGATGGCTGTGGGCGAAGAACGAAAACTGTGGCCGACATC
>DAIOEI010000054.1:2826-9833 GCA_036746335.1 Hydrogenophaga sp.
ACCAGGCTCACGTTGTTGGCCACGCCCCAGGCCAGCGCCTGCTGGTGCAAGGGCAGATGCCCAATGTCATCGGCATGCATCTGGAAGGCTTCTTTGATCAGCGCATTGCGCTTGGGTTGGTCGGTTTCGGACTGGATCAAGGCCGTCAACTCGTCCACCTTGGGATTGCAATAGGACCCGAGGTTGAACTGACCAGCCCCTTTGTCGTCCACGCAACGGATGATGGAGTTGAGCACGTTGTGAGCGTCGTAGGTGGCGGGGGTCCAGCCCAGAAGGTAGAAGCTGGTGTCGCGCTTGAGGATTTTGGGAAAGTAGGTGCCTTTGGTTTCAGCCTGCAGATTGACCTTGACATTGACGCGCGCCAATCCAGCAGCCACCGCCTGACAGATCTCGCCATCGTTCACATAGCGGTCATTCGGACAGTTCATACCCACCTCAAAGCCATTGGGGTAGCCCGCCTCTGCGAGGAGCTTTTTGGCCGCTTCCGGATCGTAGGGCAAGCGTTTGTCAATATCGGCAAAGTAGCCGTTGATGCCTGGGCCCACCATCAAGGCGCTGGGGCGGGAGGCTCCGCGCATCACTGCGCGCTGGATGCCATTGATGTCGATCGCCTGGTAAAACGCCTGGCGCACCCGCTTGTCTTTGAAGGGATTCTTGCCCTTGATATTGGAATACAGCAGCTCGTCACGCTTTTGGTCCATGCCCAGAAAAATGGTGCGCAACTCGGGGCCTTGCATTACCTTGTACTTGCCGCTGGCGTTGATGCGCGCCACGTCCTGCACCGGCACCGGCTCAATCACATCCACCTGACCAGAAAGCAGAGCGGCAACCCGTGTGGCGTCGTTGCCAATGGGCGAGAACTCCACGCTGACCACGTTGCCTTCGATCTTGCCCCAGTAGGCACCATGGCGCACGAAGCTGGTCTTGACGCCCGGCTGCCGCTCGCGCAACCGGAAGGGCCCCGTCCCGTTGGCACGAAAGGACGCTGCGTTCTCAATGCCCTTGCGACGATCCACCGGCCGAGTGGCGTTGTTCTCTTCGCTCCACTGCTTGCTCATGATGTACAGGAAGGTCAGCACTTCGGGCAAGATGGGAAACGGCGCCTTGGTCTCGATGTCCACCGTGTGGTCATCGACCTTGCGCACCGCCTGGATTTCATTGGTGTAACTGCGCATGTCAGAGCCGTCTCCGGCGCCGCGCGTGAAACTGAACAACACATCGTCTGCCGTGAAGGGCTTCCCATCGTGAAACGTCACGCCCTTGCGCAATTCGAATCGCCAGACAGTCGGTGAGACCTGTGACCAGCGGGTGGCCAGGCGAGGCGAAAGCTTGAGATTCTGGTCGCGACCCACCAGCGGTTCGTAGACGTTGCCCGTCACGCTCAGTTGAGTGGTTTCATTCAATGAATGCGGGTCCATGGACAGGGCGTCGCCCTGGTTGCCAATGCGGACCGTTTGTGCATGGGTCACGCTGCCCAGCCCGAGAAAGGCCACAGCGATCAGGCTTGCGATGGGGGTGCGCACAATGTTCAAGAGACTCTCCTTGTTGCGGTGTGAAGGGATGAATGAAACAGGATGGATGATTCGGGTCAGGTCGGCTGCGGTCAGACGGTCTCCTGCAAGGGCATTCCTTGCTCGATCAGGCTGGCATGCAAAGCGGCCCCGAGGGGCAAGACATCGTCATTGAAGTCGTAGCGGCTGTTGTGAAGCACACAGCTTCCGGCACCGTGCTCCACGCCCTGCCCCAGCCGGAAGTAGGCACCCGGCTTGACCTGCAACATAAAAGAAAAGTCTTCTGCGCCCATGCTGGGCTCCAGCGCCCGCTCCACATGGTCCGGGCCGAGTAGTCGCTCGGCCACATCCGCCGCGAACTGGGCCTCTTCAGCGCTGTTGATGGTCGCTGGGTACATGCGCTCGTACTGCACGTGCACCGACGCGCCCAAGCCAAGCGCCACGCCAGCACAAACTTCTGACAGCCGCCGCTCCACCAAGTCCTGCACGTCGGGATGAAAGCTGCGCACGGTGCCCACCAATGTGGCCTTGCCAGGCATCACGCTGAACGCCGCCAGGTCCCCTGCCTGCATCGCACAGAGGCTCACCACGGCGCTGTCCAGCGGACGGACATTGCGGGAGACGATGCTCTGCGCCGCCGTGATGATGTGCGCAGCCACCAGCAGAGGGTCAACCGTCTGGTATGCATGTGCGCCATGACCGCCCCTGCCGGTGATATCAATGGTCACGCGGTCGGCTGCGGCCATCATGGGCCCCGTGTTGAGGCCCACGCAGCCGGGCCGCATCTGGGGCCAGTTGTGCATTGCATAGACCGACTGCACCGGGAAGCGGTCGAACAGGCCATCTTCGATCATCACCCGCGCACCGGCAAAGCCTTCTTCACCCGGCTGGAAAATCAAAACGGCAGTGCCGTCAAAGCGACGCGTTTGCGCGAGATAACGCGCTGCACCGACCAGCATGGCTGTGTGTCCATCGTGCCCACAACCGTGCATCAGCCCGGGGCGGGTGGACTTCCAGGCAAAGTCGTTGTGCTCAGTCATGGGCAAGGCGTCCATGTCGGCGCGCAGTCCCATCATGCGAACGCCGTCTGTCCGGCCCGAGCGCTGCCCGTGGATCACCGCGACCACGCCTGTCTTGCCGATACCAGTATGGATTTCGTCCACCCCACAAACCTGAAGCGACTCCACTACCCGGCGAGCGGTGTAATGCTCTTCAAAACCCAACTCCGGATGGGCATGCAACTCGCGTCTAAAAGCTGTGAGCTCCGGATGCCATCGTGCGATGTCGGCAAAAACACGGCCCTGGGCCTTGATACGGGGCGCCAGCATGTTCAGTGCGCTCCAGACTTTTCGACGCGCAAGCGCGGATCCACCGCGAAGTAAAGCAGATCCACAACGAGGTTGATCACCACAAAAATCAAGGCGATCAGACACAAATAGGCGGCCATCACGGGAATGTCGGCAAACGTCACTGCCTGAATGAACAACAGACCCATGCCGGGCCACTGGAACACCGTTTCGGTGATGATGGCGAACGCGATCAACCCGCCAAGTTGCAGACCGGTGATGGTCATGACGGGCACCAGGGTGTTCTTCAGCGCATGCCCGAAATGCACCGCCCGGTCTGTCAGCCCGCGCGCGCGTGCGAACTTGATGTAGTCGGTGCGCAGCACCTCCAGCATCTCCGCGCGCACCAGGCGCATGATCAGCGTGAGCTGAAAAATCGCCAGGGTAATGGCCGGCAAGGTGATGTGGTGCCAGCCTTTGGCACTCAACAGGCCGGTGGTCCACCAACCGATCTGGGTCACGTCGCCGCGACCGAAACTCGGAAACCAGCCGAGATTCACGGCGAACACCAGGATCAGCAAAATGCCGATCAGGAAAGTCGGCAACGACACACCCAGCAATGACAGGGTCATGAACACCTGACTCATGAAGGAGCCGCGCTTGAGGGCCGCGTACACCCCCATCGGAATGCCCACCAGCAGCGCCATCAGGCCTGCTACCAGCGCCAACTCCAGCGTCGCAGGGAAGCGCTCGGCAATCAAGCTGGACACCTTGGCACCCTGGCGCAAGCTCAAGCCAAACTCGCCTTGAACCGCGTTCGCCAGAAACGCCCAGAATTGAACGAGAAAGGGCTGATCCAGACCCAGATCGGCCCGCAACTCCCGCACCTGTTCGGGCGTGGCATCCTGCCCCAGCAGAAACACGACAGGGTCACCTACATATTGAAACAACATGAAGGCGATCAACGCAACGCTGATCATGACCACGATCGCCTGAGCCAGGCGGCGAAGAATAAAAGCAATCATGGAATGAAGAAGAGAAGGGAGCCGCGGTTGGGCGGCTCCCTCTGGCCCAAGAACAACGGGTTCAGTTTACCTTCACGAGCCGCCAGTCGAGGCGGTTGTCTGCGCGGTGCACCACGTCAATGTTCTTTTTCATGGCCCACGGAATCACCTGGTTGTGCAGCGGAATATGGGCCACATCTTGGTTTTGCAACAGCAACGCCTTGGTGAGCAATTCGGTGCGCAACTTCAGATCGGTTTCTTTTTTGGTGCGCTCGACCAGCGCATCCATCTGCGGGTTGCTGTAGCGACCGACGTTGTAGTTGCCGTCACCACCTGCCCCGACCGAGCGGGTCAGCGATTGCAGGCTGTAGAGCGCGTCAAAGGTGGGCACACCCCAGCCCAGCATGTAGATGCTGGCTTCGTAACGCTGGATCATGGGAAAGTAGGTCACCAGCGGCAAGGTGCGCAACTTGGCCTTGACGCCAATCCTGGCCCACATGGAGGTGACGGCCTGACAGATCTGCTCGTCATTGATGTAGCGATTGTTCGGGCAAGCAAAGTCCACCTCAAAACCATCTGGATAACCCGCCGCGACCAGCAGCTTCTTGGCCGCATCCACATCAAACGGGTAGCGCTTGTGCACCGCCTCCGTCCAGCCGTTGACTTGCGGCGCCACCAGAGCACCTGTAGGCTGACCCAGTCCGCGCAAGGTGACCCGGGAGATGGCATTGATGTCGATCGCCTGATAGAGCGCTTTGCGAACCCGCTGGTCTTTCAATGGATTTTTACCCTTGACGTTGCTGCCGGGCAATTCGTCCCTGTGCTGGTCCATGCCGAAGAAAATCGTCCGGTTTTCGATTCCGTCGATCACTTTCAAGCTTGGGGTCTGGCGCACGCGCGGCAAGTCTTGAGGGCTGGGGTCCAGAACAAAATCCACCTCACCGGACAGCAAGGCGGCCATGCGTGTGGAGACGTTCTTGACCGGGGTATAGACGACTTCGGTCACGTTGCCATCCATCTTCCCCCACCAGCCAGCGTGGCGTGTGAGCACAATTTTCTGGTCGGGCTGCCACTCCTTGAGCATGAACGGGCCCGTGCCGTTGGCGTTGCGGTGCGCAAAGTTCTCGTCTTGCGTCTTGATATCCTTCGGTGCCACCGAGTTGTTTTTTTCAGCCCAGGCCTTGTTCATGATGCGCAGCTCAGTCATCTGGTTGAGCAGCACCGGATTGGGCGTTTTGGTGATGATGTCGATGGTGAAGTCGTCCACCTTGACCACCCGGTCGATCCCCTGGGCGTAGATACCAAAATTCGAGGTCTTGGCCATCGCGCGTTCGAGCGAGAACACCGCATCATCCGCCGTGAAAGGTGATCCATCGTGGAACTTGACGCCCTTGCGAAGCGTCACCCGCAGCTGGGTAGGTGTCATCTGGTTCCAGCCTGTGGCAAGCACTGGCTCCGGCTTGAAGGTTTTGCTGTTGTAGTAAACCAGCGACTCGTACACAGCCGCATGCACCCCGTTGGCCAGCGCGTTGTTCTGTGAATGGATATCCCAGGTTGGGATGTCGCTCGCGCTGGTCCAGCGGAAAGTCTTCGCGTGCACCGCTGCACTGCTCAGTGTCAGGGCTGCAACGAGGAAAGCCAACGAGGTCTTGTTCAAGGTCATGGTGTGTGTGGGTTTCGTTGATGATCAAATCACTATGCAACATCTGTTCCAAGTGCCTTCAGCGGAGTAACCCTAGCTCCAACGGCGCGACCACCGGCCACGGTCTTTTCGGCAAGCAACCCGTCGCGCAAGAGACAAAACTGGTGGGCTCACCGTGACACGAATGCAACGTGCGTATTGCAAATGTCCCAGGGCAGAGCCCTCGAACAGGCCACATCCCCCCGATGGGGGATGGACCTGAAACGGGTCAGACTGAACATGACTCCGGGCGCCGAGCCCCCCCGACGCATTCGCCAAGGGGCACCATCCACTTCACCAGGAGGACTTCATGTTCAAAAACTTCAACCGCGCGGCTGCCGGTTTGTTCGTTGGTTTGTGTGCCAGCCTTGCGATGGCTGCTGTCGATGTCAACAAGGCCAGCGAGGCTGATTTGGACAGCATCAAGGGCATAGGCCCCAGCACCACTTCCAAAATTCTGGAGCAACGTAAAGTTGGCAGCTTCAAGAACTGGGGCGACTTCATCCAGCGCGTGCCAGGCATCGGCGAGAAGCGCGCGGTGAAGCTGTCCGCGGAGGGACTGACTGTCAACGGTGAGGGTTTCAAGCCCGCAGCTGCAGCACCTGCCGCAAAGCCAGCAGCAAAGAACTGAGCCGAGCATAAAAAACTAGGGCCCTTGGCTTTTCAGCCAGGGGCCCCAGTTCGATCGGGTTCAACCAGTCAGCGGCGACAAGCGCCGCTCAGGATCAGAACTTGTGGTTCACGCCGATGGCAACAAAGTTGGCATCGTCAGCAGCACGGAAACCGGTGTACACCGTGGTGCGCTTGGACAGGCTGTAACCGGCAGCCAAACCAAAGGCGTTGACGCTTTCAGCGCCTTCGGCCTTGGAACTGGCATAACCGGCCGACAGGGTGATGGCACCCATGGGCACATCAGCGCCAAGCTGGTAGGAGTTCACTTTCGCGCCAGCGGTACCGCCGGTGTCTTTGGTGGTGTAGTAGCTGGCCAGCAACTTGGCGGCGCCGAGGTCGTAGGAGCCATTGATCATGGTGCCTTTCTGACCGTTGGAGTCTTTTTCGTAACCGAAGGCCACAGCAACCGGGCCAGTGGCGTACTTCAGGTTGGCAGCAGAGATGCGGCCTTCACCTTCGGCAACGTTACCGGACAGTTGCGTGCTCAGAGCAGCGCTGAAACCGGCGATCTCGGGAGTGGCGTA
Organism: Hydrogenophaga sp.; assembly: GCA_036746335.1. Classification (GTDB taxonomy): domain Bacteria; phylum Pseudomonadota; class Gammaproteobacteria; order Burkholderiales; family Burkholderiaceae_C; genus Hydrogenophaga. Next base: position 9,505 of record DAIOEI010000054.1, read on the forward strand.
GTACAGCTGTGCATCAGCGGCGCCGTTGTAGGAGTTTTGCCAGATGGCATTGGCCGACAATGCGGAATCAAAACCGCTGTTGGAAGCGCCAAACACGTCATCCATCGCGTTCCAGTTGCGACCGAACTTCAGGGTACCGAAACCACCTTCGAGGCCCAGGTTTGCCTGGCGGTCGAAGGTTTTTGTGTTGGTTCCACCGTTGGTCAGGTCCAGTTTTTGCTCAAACTGGAACGTGGCCTTCAGACCGCCGCCCAAGTCTTCGGTGCCCTTGAAGCCCAAGCGGCTGCCGGCCAAGCCACCACTGCCCACTTCAGCCGACTTGCCTTCGG
>DAIOEI010000055.1:0-9823 GCA_036746335.1 Hydrogenophaga sp.
GATTTCATCCGTTTGTCTGGATCACCCAATTGGGGGATGCTTGGTAACGAATGTGTGGCAAATTCGTCAATCGTTTCCAAACAAGTCGCGGGTATACACCTTGGCGGCCACGTCTTGCAACTCGGGCGAGGCCCGGTTGGCCACGATCACGTCGGCTTCTTTTTTGAAGGCTGCCAGGTCGGTGACCACCGGGGAGTGGAAAAAATGTTCGGCGTCGAGCGCGGGTTCGTACACGATCACGCGCACGCCCTTGGCCTTGAGGCGTTTCATGATGCCCTGCACGCTGCTGGCCCTGAAGTTGTCGCTGCCGGCTTTCATGACCAGGCGGTAGATGCCCACGGTCTGCGGGTTGCGGGCCAGGATGTCAAAGGCAATGAAGTCTTTGCGGGTGCTGTTGGCGCTGACGATGGCGCCAATGAGCGTCTGGGGCACGGCGTTGTAATTGGCCAGCAGCTGCTTGGTGTCTTTGGGCAGGCAGTAGCCGCCGTAGCCAAAGCTGGGGTTGTTGTAGTGGTGGCCAATGCGCGGGTCCAGGCAGACGCCGTCAATGATCTGGCGGGTGTTGAGGCCGTGGCTGGCGGCGTAACTGTCCAGCTCGTTGAAGTAGGCCACGCGCATGGCCAGGTAGGTGTTGGCAAAGAGCTTGATGGCCTCGGCCTCGGTGCTGCCGGTGAACAACACGGGAACGTCGGGCTTTTCAGCGGCTTCTTGCAGCAGGGCGGCAAACTGCTGGGCTTCGGGCGTGTTGGCGCCGACCACGATGCGGCTGGGGTGCAGGTTGTCGTGCAGCGCGCGGCCTTCGCGCAAGAACTCGGGGCTGAAGATGAGGCGGTCGGTGCCAAAGCGGCGGCGGGCGTCTTCGGTGAAGCCGACCGGTATGGTGGACTTGATCACCATCGTGGCCAGCGGGTTGAGCGCGATCACGTCTTGAATCACCGCCTCCACCGAGCGGGTGTCAAAGCGGTTGGTTTGGGGGTCGTAATCGGTGGGCGTGGCAATGACGACGAAGTCGGCCCCGGCGTAGGCTTCTTCGCGGCTGAGGGTGGCGCGCAGGTTCAGCGCCTGGCTGGCCAGGGCGCGCTCGATGTCGGCGTCTTCAATGGGGCTGTGGCCCGCGTTGATCTGGTCCACCTTGGCGGGGACGATGTCCAGCGCGACCACTTCATGGCGCTGGGCCAGAAGGACGGCGATAGACAGGCCGACGTAGCCGGTACCGGCAATGGCGATTTTCATGGGCTTGCTGCGCTGCAGTAGGGGAGCCCAGATTATTGCAGGTGGATGACGGGGGGATGACGCAGGTTGGGGCGGGGGCAGGACAGCTCAGCGGCCCAGGGCTGGGGGGAGCTTGCCCAAGCTGGCAATGGTGTGCCGGGCGTCGTAGCCGGGCTGGGCGACGGCCGAGGCGTGGGAGCCGGTGCTGACCCTCACGGTCAGCGCGCCTTGCTGGTTGAGGCTGACGAAGTCTTTGGCCGGGTTGTCACCCACGTACACCAGCTCGGGCCAGTCGCAGCGCTCGGCGCGGCGGATGATGTCAAAGCAGTGCAGCGAGGGCTTGGCATGCTGGATGCCAAACCGGTGGGTGATGAAGATGCGCTTGAAGAAGGGCTCCAGCCCGAGCGCGCGGACCTTGCGCGCCTGCACGCCTTTGTGCCCGTCAGTCACCAGATACAGCGGGAGCTGGCCTTGGTATCGCTGCAAGATGGGCAATGCAGCGGGGGCGAGCACGATGTCAGGCGGGTGCTGCCGGTAAACCCCGAGGCAGCGGGTGACTTGGCTGCGGGACCAGCGGCCGTGGGCGCGCAGCCATTCGTCAAACACCTGGCCGCGGCCTTGCTCGCGCAGGGTGGCCTGCATGAAGGCGAGCGAGGCGGCGGCGTTCCAGCCAAAGGCGGCCTCGCCATGGCGGGCCACGGCGCGCAGCCCGCTGATGACGAAGCTCATTTCGTCATAAAGGGTGTCGTCCAAGTCAAAAATCAGAACCATAAATCCACCGGTCTGCTGGCGCGCGCACTTGGCGCACCTCTTTGGCTGAACGCTGAAACACCGGGGGCTCAAGCTGGCCGAGGGCTTCGGCCAAGCTCCAGTAAAGCGCGTCAAGGCCGACGGCGGTGGCGGCGGTGGAGGCACCGCCGAAGCGGGGGTTGCATTCAATGATCTGCAGGCCGCCCGCCACCACGATGGCTTGCAGCACCACCGGGCCGCGCAGGCCCAGCGCGCTGAGCACTTGCAGGGCCTGGGCCTGCAAGGCGGCGTCTTGAAAGGTGGTGGTGACCTGGGATTCACCGCCAACCACCCGGTTGCGCCGCCGCAGCACCATGCCAGCCACCTGCCCTGACTGGCTGACCCAGCCGTCTATGCTGATCTCGGGGCCGCTGATGAAGGGCTGGTAGATTGGCTCGCTGAGTTGGCGGGCGTGTTCGCTGGCGGCGGCGGGCAGGAGCTGCAGGCCGATGCCGCGCGAGCCGGCGCCAAAGCGTTCTTTGACCACCAGAGGCACGGGGCCGAAGGCGTCGGGCGAGGGGTCGGCAGGAATGATGGGCAGGGCGGCCTCGCGGCCGAAGCGGGCAAAGGCGAGTTTGTCGCGGCAGCGGGCGATGGCGGGCTCTGGCGAGACGAGCACCCGAATACCGGCCTGCGCAAAGGCCTCGCGGTGGCGGGCCCAGAAGGCCAGTTCGCCGTCGCGGGTGGGCAGGACGATGGTGATGCCGCGGGCCTGGCATTGCTCGATGAGTTCTGCGGGCGTTTGATTGCTGAGGGGGGGCGTGTGCCAGAAGGCGTCGGCCTCCCAGCGGGCGGGGGCGTGGGGGTCGGTGTCGCCAGCCCAGATGCGGGCGCCGCCGGGCAGCCGCTCGGCGGCGGTTTGCAGGGCGCGGATCAGGGGCAGCTTGCCGCCAGCGGAGCTGACGAGCACGCCGGGCAGCGGGGCCGCGCTGCGCTGGCTGCGCCATTGGGCCGCGAGCAGGCCGTGCACCAGGGCGTCGCAGGGTTTGCCATCTACAAGCACATGGGCCTTGAGCCGGCCTTCGAGCCGGTGGCCGGCGGCTTCCAGCGCCTGGATGTGCACCGGGCGGTGGGCGTAGGTTTCGGTGGTGAGCCGCTGGAGCTGCAGGTCTTCAAAGGCGAGTGTTTGCAGCAGGCGCAGAAAGCGGGTGAAGCAGTCTGCGAGCAGAGGGGTGTTGCGCTCCAGGTGGGGCTCCAGCAGAAAGGAGATTTCTGCGCGGCGGTAGGCCCAAACGATGTGGACCAGGCCGCCATAGCCGATGAGCTGGCCGTGGCGCTCGATGGCCAGCAGGATTTGGGGGGGTTGCGGGCTGGTCTTGCCGGGCCAGACGTGTTCGGCAAAGTAGCGCTGCTGCGCCTCGGGGGTGATGACGGCGCTTTGGCGCAGCACGTCCATCTGGGCGTTGCGCCATTGGCGGATGGCTTCGATGTCTGCCGGCTGGACGGCGCGCAGCGTGAGTTCCCGGTCTTGTAGCCGGGGCCTGGGCATGACACTGTACGCTTGCTCGCCGAGCATTATTCAATAACCAGATACGAGGTCAGGGGGTTGGCGGGGTCGCGCCGGATGGCATGGCGCGAGAGGCCGAGCACCTCGCGCACAGCGATGGTTTCGCCCGGGAATTCGGGGGTGTTGAGTTCGTCAAAGGCGAGCACGCTGCCTTTGGTCAGGTAGGGCAGGATAGCTTGCAGGCAGTCGCGGGTGGGTTTGTAGAGGTCGAAATCGAAGTAGGCCAGGGCAATCACGGTCTCCGGGTGTTGGGCGAGGTAGGCGGGCAAAGACTGGGTGGCATCGCCCGCCACGAGTTCGTGTTTCTTCTTGTGGGGTATTGGTGAGCCTTGGGTGTGAATGTCCAGAAGGGTGTCGAGCTCCTGCATCCAGCCGTCCACCACGGCATAGTCACCGGCCTGGACCCGGCCGCCGTCTTCGGCGGCGACGGAAGGAAAGCCCTCGAACGTGTCAAAGCCAATGATGCGACGGTTGTAGTTGAAGGGCTCGTGTATGCCTCTGAGCGAGGTAAACAGGGCCATGTTTTGCCCCCAGCGCACGCCAAACTCCATGATGACGCCGTGCACCGGCACGATCATCGCGTAGAGCTTTTGCATGAAGTTGATGCGCGAGAGGGTCTGGCGGGTGAGGTAGAGGCCGAGGTTGTCGAGCAACTCCTGGTCGGGCACGCGGGATTGCCGCAGCCGCTGGGCCAGGTTGAGCTTGCGCTCGGCTTCGGTGGCGGTGGAGCCGCCCAGGGTGCGGATGGTCGGGTTGGGTGTCATGGGGTGGGTGCCTCGGGATGTGGTCGCAGGTAGGCGGTCATGTTGCGTCCGAGGCCGACATCGGCCAGGGCGCTGTAAAAACGGTTGGCCGCATCCAGGCCGGACTGGCCGACCAGTTGCTCCAGCTGCAGGCGTGCCTGGTGTGCAGCTGGGCCTCGGGTCCGGTCGGCAACGTAGTTGGAACCCGGGTGGGCGAGGAACAGATCGATGGGGAAGTCGCCCTGCAGCGCGAGGCACTGCCAGCCGGTGGCGGCGGCGGTGTGGCGCAGGCTGTCGGCGGTGAAGTAGCTGATGTGATCGGGCACGGCGATCCAGAAGCGCTCGGGTATGGCGCCGCTGCCCAGAAGGGCTTCCTGGTAGGCGCTGCCGTCGTTGGGCACGGTGACCACGAGCAGACCGTTGGCGCTGACGAGCTGGCGCAGCGATTGCAGCAGGCCGACCGGATCGAGCACGTGTTCAAGCACGTTGCCGAGCCAGACGAGGTCGTGTTGTTCGGCGGCTGCTGTTTTGGCTTCAAGCAGCCGAAAAACGTCTCCTTGCTCGACCAGGTGGGCGCAGTCGGGGTTGATTTGCTCGACTCCCGCGCGGCTGAAGTCCAGGCCAGCTACCTGCCACCCAAGCGAGAGGAAATGGCGGATGACGAAGCCTTCGCCGCAGCCCACGTCGAGCATGCTGCCAGGGCTGTTGTGTCCGGTGAGGGCTGTTACCTGGGCCGCGCGCAGGGCAACGCGCAGATTGATGACTTCGGTTTCCAGCGGCGAGTAGCTTTTGCGGTAGTTGGCAGTTTCACTCTGGAAATAGGTTTTTTCGTAATAGGCGGCGAGTTCTTGGGGGCTGGGTTTGTGGGCCAGCTCCCAAAAGCCGAGGGCATGGCGGCGCAGGCGAGCGTCTTGCATGGGAGGTTTCCTTGCTGAGGCTTTGGGCCAGCGCTAGCCTGGGGTACCGGGCTCGGACCAGCCTTCGACCATGTCGGACTGCAGGGGTTCGCCAAAGGCGAGGGCTCGGGCTGCGCGCTTGCCGAGTACGGCCTCCAGGTACCGGGGTTTGAGGCCGTTGGCGGGTCGGATGGAGCGGATGTGTTCGCTGGTGAGCTGCTCGCCTTGGGCCAGGGGTTTGACCACGTAAAGGGAGCGGCGGTTTTTGAGGACGCTGCTTTCGGATGCGGTGGGGCCAAAGGTGGGGCTGCCGGTGGCGGCCCGGGCGGTGCGGGCGGCGCTCACGAGTTGGGCGAGTTCTTCTGGCTCCAGGGAGAAGGCGCTGTCAACCCCGCCATCAGCGCGGGCGAGGGTGAAGTGCTTTTCAATGAAGCTGGCGCCGAGCCCGACCGCGAGGGCGGCAACGGTGGTGCCCAGGGTGTGGTCTGAGAGGCCGGCGACGATGTTGAACCGCTCGGCCAGGGCGGTGATGCTGGCGAGGTTGGCTTCTTCGGGCGGGGCCGGGTAGGCGGCGGTGCAGTGGAGCACCACAAGTTCGGTGGCGCCAGCGTCGCGGGCGGCTTGCACGGCTTCTTCGATTTCTTCGAGGGTGGCCGCGCCGGTGGACAGAATGACGGGTTTGCCGGTGCGGGCGACCTGGCGGATGAGGGGTAAGTCAACCAGCTCGGGGGAGGCGATTTTGTAGGCGGGGGCGCCCAGGGATTCCAGGAAATCGACGGCGGTGGCGTCGAACGGGGAAGAGAACACGGTGATGCCGATGCGGCGGGCGTGCTCAAACAGGGGGGCGTGCCAGGCCCAGGGGGTGTGGGCTTCTTCGTAGAGTTCGTAGAGCCGCCGACCGCTCCACAGGCCGCCCTGAACGGTGAATTCTTCACCATGGTGGTCGATGGTGATGGTGTCGGCTCGGTAAGTCTGGAGCTTGACGGCGTCGGCGCCGGCGGCTTTGGCGGCGTCGATGATGCGCAGGGCACGGTTGAGGTCGTGGTTGTGGTTGCCCGACATCTCGGCCACGATGTACGGGGCGCAGCCGGGGCCGATGGCGCGGCCTGCGATGTGGATGCGGGGCTTCATGGGTGGAACGTGGTTGGTGGTGGCAGGGCTTTGAAGAGCCATTCGGCGCGTGCCCAGTCTTCGGGGGTGTCGATGTCTTGTACCCGGTGGCGGGGCAGCAGCAGCGGGATGGCAGCGGCCGAGAAGACGGGTTTCTGGGCCAGCCAGGCACTGGCCCGGCCCCAGTAGAACTGGCCGGCGTCGTGAAAGGCTTCTTCCAGATCTTGGGAACGGGTGTTGAAGTGTTCGGGGTTGAACATCTCGACCCGCTTGTGGGCTGTGACGCGGATGGCGCGCTGGATGGGGAAGGGGTAGCTGGTGACGGTGAAGGCGTAGTCGGCATCGCTGGCTTGCAACACGCTGAGCCCGTGGCTGAGGTCTGGCGCTTGCACGAAAGGGGCGGTGGCGTAGATGCAGCAGGCCAGGTCTATCGGGTTGGCGTGGCGGTTCATCCAGTCGATGGCGTGGGCCACAACGGGGATGGTGCCTGTGTGGTGGTCTGAGAGTTCGGCCGGGCGCAAGAAGGGCGCTTCGGCGCCGTGGGCCCGCGCCACTTCGGCGATTTCGGTGTCGTCGGTGGAGACGATGATGCGGTCAAAACAGCCCGAGTGGCGAGCGGCTGCGATGGACCAGGCGATCATGGGCTGGCCGCAGAAGTTTTTGATGTTTTTGCGGGGTATGCGCTGGCTGCCGCCGCGCGCCGGAATGATGGCGAGTTTCATGGGCACAGGATGTCGTGCAGTGCGGCCACCACGGTGTCTTGCTCGTCGGCGGTGAGGGTGGGGTGCAGGGGGATGCTGATGGCTTCGCGGTAGTAGCGCTCGGCCTCGGGGTGTTCGCCGGCCTGGAAGCCCAGTTGCTGGTAGTAGGGCTGGGTGTGGACCGGAATGTAGTGCAGGTTGACGAGGATGTCTCGGGCCCGCAGGGCTTCAAATACCGCGAGGTGGCTGAGCGGGATGTGCGCCAGTTGCAGACGGATGACGTAGAGGTGGTAGGCGCTTTGGCTGTCGGGATGTTGCCAGGGTAGGGTCAGCGGCAGGTGTTGCAGGAGGTGGTTGTACCGCTGGGCGAGCGCATGCCGCCGGGCCACGTAATCGCCGAGGCGGTCGATCTGGCTGACACCCAGCGCGGCTTGCAGGTCGGTCATGCGGTAGTTGTAACCCAGGGCCACTTGCTGGTAGTACCAGGGGCCGTCCGTTGCATGGGTCATGAGGGCCGGGTCGCGGGTGATGCCGTGGCTGCGCAGCAGGCCCAGGCGGGTGGCCAGCTGGGGGTTGTTGGTCAGGGCCATGCCGCCTTCTGCGGTGGTGATGATCTTGACGGGGTGGAAGCTGAAGACGGTGATGTCGCTGTGGCGGCAGTTGCCGATGGGCTCGCCCTGATACTGGCCGCCGATTGCGTGGGACGCGTCTTCGATGACTTTGAAGCCGAAGCGCTGGGCCAGCGCACCGATGGCTTGCATGTCGCAGGGTTGGCCGCAGAGGTGCACGGGCACCACGATCTTGGGCAGCTGGCCCGTTTTTTCAGCAGCCAGGAGTTTGGCTTCAAGTTTCTGGGGGCAGAGGTTGTAGGTGCGGGGGTCGATGTCAACAAAATCGACGGAGGCGCCGCAGTACAGCGCGCAGTTGGCCGAGGCGACGAAGGTGTTGGGCGAGGTCCAGAGCCAGTCGCCGGGGCCCAGATCGAGAGCGAGGCAGGCGATGTGCAGGGCGGAGGTGGCGCTGTTGACGGCGACCGCGTGTTGCGCGCCGCAGTGCGACAGGACGCGTTGCTCGAACAGCGGAACGCTGGGGCCTTGAGTGAGGTGGACCGAGCGCAGGACGTTAACGACCGCGTCGATATCGGCGGGGGTGATGTCTTGCTGTCCGTAGCGGATCATGGCTCAGATGGTTCCGATTTTCTCGCGGTTGGCTTCGATCCAGGCATTCAGCTCGGCCGGGCTCATCCATTCTGTGTTGTTGTCGCTGGTGTAGCGGAAACCTTCAGCGACGGGTGTGCCGTCTTTGATGCGGCCCGCGTCTTTATCCCAGTTGTGGATGGCGGGCAATATCTTGAAGTGTTCGTGATATTCATAGGTATGCGGGGCGTCTTCCTCGCCGATCATCTGCTCGTGCAGCTTTTCGCCGGGGCGCACACCAACCACGTCTTGCCGCGCCTGGGGCGCGATCACGCTGGCCAGGTCGGTCACTTTCATGGAGGGAATTTTCTTGACGTAGATCTCGCCGCCCACGGTGTCTTCAAAGGCGTGCCAGACCAGCTCGACGCCTTGCTCCAGGGAGATCATGAAGCGGGTCATGCGCGGGTCGGTAATGGGCAGAACGCCCGAGTCTTTGATGGACATGAAGAACGGTATCACCGAGCCGCGCGAGCCCATGACGTTGCCATAACGCACCACCGCAAAGCGGGTTTTGTTGGCGCCGGAATAGGAGTTGCCGGCCACGAACAATTTGTCTGACGCGAGTTTGGTGGCTCCGTAGAGGTTGGCCGGGCTGCTGGCTTTGTCGGTTGATAGCGCGATCACGCGTTTGACGCCTTGGTCAATGCAGGTATCAATCAGGTTCATGGCACCGTTGATGTTGGTCTTGATGCATTCAAAGGGGTTGTATTCCGCCGTGGGCACGATCTTGGTAGCAGCAGCATGGACCACATAGTCCACGCCGTCGAGCGCGCGATACAGGCGCTCTTTGTCTCGCACATCGCCAATGAAGAAGCGCACGCGGGGGTCGCCGACAAACTTCTTGGCCATTTCCCACTGCTTCATTTCATCGCGCGAGAAGATGATGATCTTCTTGGGGTTGAAGCGCGCCAGCGTCATGGGCACGAAGGTGTTGCCGAAGGACCCGGTGCCGCCGGTGATAAGGATGGTTTGGTTTGAGAGCATGGTGGTCACCCCTGGAGCATCGGTGGTTTGCCCCGGCGGTCGGGCGACGTTTTGGGCAAATCTTGTGGTGTTTCCGCATTTAAGCAGTTCAACCACGCTCTCAAGGGTTAGAAAAGCCGGTTTTCACCAGCCCTATTTCGCCAGCCAGGGGTAGATCACGCTCAGACCTTGAATGTCGGCAAAGTCCCGGGTGTTGCGGGTGACGAGCTGCAGGCCGTTGGCCAGCGTGATGGCGGCGATCTGGGCGTCTTCGGTGGTGATGGGGCGGCCTGCGCGCTGGCGCTCGGCGCGCACCAGAGCGTATTGCTGTGCGGCTGCGGAGTCAAAAGGCAAACACCGCCCGGCCAGGTCTTGGGAAAACAGCAGATCGGCCGCTTGGGCCAGCGCATCACGCCGCTGCCCCGCAGGCAGCAAGGCAATGCCGCTGAGGATTTCGGCTTGCGTGATGGCGCTGGTTCGTATGAGTTGTTGAGGCTGGTGGGCGAACCATTGAAGCACCTGGGCCGCAGGCGCGGGCCGCATCAGCTCAGACAGGACGTTGGTATCAACCAGCCAGCCGGCACTCATGAAGCGCTCAGCTCGGGCGGCTGGCGGGCTGCCTGCCGGGCGGGGATGGGCAGGTCTTCGGCATTCAGGCCGCTGAAGCGCCGCTGCACCAGCTCGGCGAACCCCGGCGCGGGTGTGG